>CAZDIQ010000185.1:0-3819 GCA_964505525.1 uncultured Acidimicrobiaceae bacterium
TCCCCTGGTCGAAGCTCGTTGCCGAAGTCCAGCCGTCCGTCGATCGGAGGCTGTACGTGGTGGGTGGTGCCGTTGCCGCCGTCGTGATCCTGATATTCGCATTGCGCATGTTCGGATCGTCATCCCCGACGCCCATGGCTGCACCGGTGGAGCAAGAGGTGGACGTGGTGGCAACGCAGGCTCCGATCGAGGCAGTTGAACCTGAACCTGTCGTCGAGCCACCTGCCGCCGTCGGTGCCGTGACGGAGGCCGATCTCATGGCGGTCGACCCGGATGGGGACATCGCCGGATCGGAGGTCGCGGAGTTCGTGGCCGAGTGGTTCGTTACCGACTTCTACACACGCGACGGCTCGCAGGAGACCCTCACGAGTCTGCAATCGATGATGGCCGAATCGATTGCGACCGATCTTCCGCATGTCGATCCCGATGCGACGGATGCCTTCGTCGAATGGGCGAGAGCATTCCGTATCGAGGATCACGGCGCAACCGTCGACGTATCCGTCGCCTACCGGTCCGTGCATGCCGTGGACGGCGGATACGTCCGCGACCCGGTGGAAGCGGTCATTGTCAGCCTTACCAACCTCGACGACCGCTGGATCGTGCACTCGCTACCAAGGATCACGGATCTGCCATAGCGGCTTTCAGCCACGGAGCGATTGCCGGACTGTGGACTGTGGACTGTGGACTGTGGACTGTGGACTTGCCTCTTGGATCTGACCTGGGTGTTACCGTCGCGCCGTGTCAGAGAACCGTCAGCCGAATGCTCGTTCCAGGATGTCGGTGATGGGTTGCGCCAGGTATTCCCAATCGGCGTCCGGGTCCCGTGTGACGGTCACGAAGTTGGCCGTCATGAACAGTGACAGGACACCGTCAAGTTCGAGAATCGGGGCTACCCGCGGGTCCGCCGTGGACGGATCGGTGAAGGTCGCAGGTCCCCCGACAGGGTTCCCGACCGTGAACTTCAGCGCATTCGGGTTCGGTGTGTTCTCGATGACGATGCCCACGAGCGACCTCCAAGTCGTTGCGTCTGATCGTAGCCGAGGCGCGTTGTGATACTCGGGGTGGATGTCGGGGGAACCTTCACCGACCTGGTCCTCGTGAGCGAGGGCACGGTATCGACCGCAAAGGTCCCCACCACCGAGGTCCAGAGCGATGGCATCGCATCGGGTGCCTCCGCCATGGCACAGGGGTCGACGATCGACGCTTTCCTCCACGGGACCACCATCGCCACGAATGCCCTCCTTGAACGCAAGGGTGCCCGAACAGCGTTGATCACCGACACCGGATTCGAGGACATCATCGAAATCGGTCGACAAGACCGCCCATCGCTCTACGACTCGTTCGCTGATAGACCCGAACCACTCGTCAACAGGGCAGACCGTGTGGGCGTCGAAAGTGATGTGGAGCTTCTGGATCACGACTTCGGTGACATCGAGTCGATCGCAATCGCCACGATCAACGGGCATGCCGACAGTGATCGCGAACGTGCGATCGAGAAACGGGTGCGCACGCTCGGGTTCGTGGGTCCGATAAGCCGATCGTCGGTCGTCGCACCGGAATTCCGCGAGTTCGAACGAACATCGACGACGGTCCTCAATGCCTACCTCGGACCGCGGACCGCCCGATACCTTGAGGAGTTGGAATCGTCCCTGGTGGCTTCCGGGCTGGTCCGGCACGTTTCGGTCATGCAGTCATCCGGCGGCCTGACCTCGGTCGGTGATGCCTCGGCCAACCCGGCGGGCATCCTGCTCTCCGGACCGGCCGGCGGTGTCATCGCCACGGCTGCATACGCCAAGGCACATGGGCACGACCGTGTCGTCTCGTTCGACATGGGTGGGACATCGACCGACGTGTGTCGGATCGAGGACGGTGGGTTCGATGTGTCCTACGAGCGGTCGATCGATGGGTACGTGTGCCGCCTGCCCTCCGCTGGCGTGCACACCGTCGGCGCCGGTGGGGGTTCAATCGCGTGGGTCGACGCAGGAGGGTCCCTGAGGGTCGGACCGCGGAGCGCCGGCGCTGTTCCAGGCCCGGCGTGCTACGGACATGGCGGCGTCGAACCGACCGTATCGGATGCGAACGTCGTGCTCGGTCGAATCGCCCCCGCCGCTGCCCTCGGCGGTTCGCTGACCGTTGATCGGGCGCTCGCACTTTCGGTCCTTGAACCATTGGCGGCATCACTTGGCATCACCGTGGAGTCCGTCGCCCTTGGCATCGTGGCAATCGCCGAAGAGGTGATGGCGCAGGCGATCAAGAAGGTGTCCATCGAACAGGGCTCCGATCCGAGGGGTGCCTATCTGTATGCCTTCGGCGGGGCGGGAGGTCTTCACGCCTCGGCCCTTGCCCGTTCTCTCGGCATGGGAGGGGTCGTCATACCGCCCCACGGAGGTGTGTTCTCCGCACTTGGCCTGCTCCTCGCCCCGCCGCGTTCTGATGCGGCGACGAGTCTGATCGGGTCTGACGGTTCGATCGGAGCCGTCTCACGTGCTGCATCGAAGGTGAAGGCTCAAGCAACGGCAAGGTTGACGGCCGCAGGGCAAGAGGTCACTGAACTCGAGTTCGTCGTCGACGTGCGCTACCTGGGGCAGTCGCACGAGATCGGTGTCCCATACCGACCGGGCGATGCCAAGGAGGACATCGTGGGGCGATTCCACGCGGCCCACCACGATCGCAACGGCTTCACCCGACCGGACGATCCGGTCGAGATGGTCACGGTCCGAGCGGCGGCACTGGGCACTCCGACATTGACCATCGAATCGCTGGCTCCCGGTCGTTCCTCCACGACCCGAGCGTTCAGCCGAAGATCTGTGAGGTTCGGTCGTGGCACGGCCGATGCGTCGGTACTCGACCGCGGGAGTCTCGCTGTGGGCGATCTGATCGAGGGGCCAGCAATCATCGAGGAGGCCGAGTCGACCATCGTGATCGGACCGGACGAATCTGCCATGGTGCTCGCCACCGGTGCGTTGGAGGTGACCTGGTGAACCTCGATCTCATCGTGCTGGAGCTCGTCCGGTCGCAACTCGCGGCCATCGCGGTTGAGATGGGGATCGTGCTGCGCAACAGCTCGTTCTCGCCGAACATCAAGGAGCGGGTCGATTGCTCGGCGGCGGTGTTCACCCCGAAGGGTGAGATGCTCGCACAGGCCGAGCACATCCCGGTCCACCTCGGATCGATGCCTGCCTCGGTGGAGGCGGTCCTCGACCGCTTCGGTTCCGACCCGCGACCGGGTACCCAGTTCGCGGTCAACGATCCTTTCGCTGGCGGTACCCACCTCAATGACCTGACCCTCGTGCGACCCGTTCATGTCGATGGTGTCCTCGTCGCATGGGTGGGTAACCGCGCACACCATGCCGATGTCGGCGGCGAGGCTCCCGGCTCCATGCCTGCACATGCGACAACGGTTACCCAAGAGGGGATAGTCGTGTCTCCCATGGTCGCCGCCGTTGACGGCATCTGGGATCCCGATTTCGTCGACCCGTTCCTCGAAGCGACGCGCACGCCGGTGGAACGGCGAGGCGATCTTGCAGCACAGATGGGTGCGAACGAAGCAGGCGCCTCCAGACTCACGTCGCTCGTCGGACAGTACAGCTACAAGACCTTCGCCTCTTTGACAGAAGGGCTCCTCGAGTACGGCGAGCGACGGATGCGCGCTGCGATAGGACTTCTCGAGGACGGATCGGCGACGTTCGAGGACGCCATGGAGTGGCGCGGGGATCTCGTCGCGATCCGTGCAACCGTGACGGTATCGGGGGATCAGCTCACCGCCGACCTCTCCGAAAGCGATCGGCAGGTTTCAGGGAACATCAACGCCGTGCGAGC
>CAZDIQ010000186.1:0-3809 GCA_964505525.1 uncultured Acidimicrobiaceae bacterium
GAGGGGTCAAAGGTCGCCCTACTCGTTGCGTGCACGACCACACGTCCGACAACGGGAAGCACGACGTCGCGTGACACCGTGACCGACACCGTCCGTATATCCCACGACGGGTTGCGCGGGCATGCACAGCGCACAAGGTTCGCTCCGTTCGCCGTTGCGAACCGGCGTGCTTCTGCAGCCGGCGTCCCGGTTGCTCCGAAGTCTCTGAACGTGACCGGTGCGCTGGCAAGTGCTGCTGCGTCCGCGGCTGTGGCCGCCGTTGCATAGGTAGCCACCACCGCACCCACGAGCCCGAGTCCGAGCAGGAAGGTCACAAGTGTTGCGACGAGGGCCACACCCACGACGACGGAGCCATGCTCGTCGGCGAGCCTCACCGTTCGACCCGCATCACCGCACGCGACGTGAGGGTCACGGTGAAGCCGCCGAATATCGGGGTCGCAACCCGGTATGGCATCGACACGGTGACGCTCGCTCTCTGCCCGACGGTCGAGGGTCTCGAGATCATGATTCTCGCTGCGGCTCCCCTTTCGCCGAGCGCACCCCTGACGGCAGATGCAGCACGGCTCGTGTCGGGTGAAGCCGCAGCCTCCCGCGCGCCTTCTCTTGTGGCATGGACGACGTGGATCTCGGTACGAGCGATCACGGCGACTTCGATGAGACCCATGAGCAACACGAGTATCAAGGGGAGCACCAGAGCGAATTCGACCACGGCGGATCCTGACTCCTTGGCCATCACGCGGCGTTGGCGATTGATACGACCCTCTGGATCACGGAGTTGAAGAACGCGGGGAGGGCGTCGGTCGTCGATGCCCACGAGATGAGTGCGAGGGCGACGATCGCGGCTGCGACGAGCACGAGGGCGTATTCGGCCGTTGCCTGACCTGATTCAGATGACATGGCATTTCCTTTCGAGGTTGGTTTCTCGGCTAGATGCCGAGGCGTGCAATGCCGCCGATGACCGTTGGTGCAACGACGACGAGGAGGAAGCCGGGAAGAATGAGAAGCGCGAGCGGGAAGAGCATCTTGACGGGGAGCCTGGCGAGTCGTTCGTTCGTCGTGGCTTCATCCGACGATCGCTCGGCATCGGCGAGAGCCGTGAGTTGACCCGCAACGGCGGCACCTGACGATTCGGCGGCGTGTGCGATCCGCACCATTTCGGCCGTGACCGCCGTCGAATCGGACGGGGTGTGACCGTGCCTGACGAGTCGCAGGTATCGCACCAGATTCGATGCAACCGCTCCATCGACGTACACGGCAGCGGCGTCGACGGCAAGATCGAACGACACTCCAGCCGAGACACCCGCAGCGACGAGTTCGACCGCAAGGATCTCGTCCTCCCTGACGTCGCTTCGATGCGCCTTCGACCGCCTCATCGTCCTGATACGGTCGAAGAGCACCACACAGCCCGGTGCTGCGATTGCAACGAGGGGGTCGATGACGAGCCCACCGGCGAACGCAATCCCCAAAGCGCGCATCGGTGGTTTCAGGACCAGGTAGGACAGCACTCCGATGCCACAGGCAACGACCATCACAATGCACGCCCGGACAGGACGAACACCAGCGCGGTTCCGACCACCTGGAGGGTCACGCCGACGACCATCGGGATCACGATGATGGCACCGCCGGGTTCAGGGATGCCTTGGGTGGCGACCACGACGGCCGTGAGCACGAGGGGCGCAACACCGACGACCCACGCCGAGAACCGGACCTGGGCCAATGCCGACCGCCGGTTCCGTCTGGATTCCTCGCGTCGCTCCGAGCGTCGTGCGGCAGCTGTCATTGCCTCGCCGAACGGTGCACCACTCAACTCCGACATGGCGCACAACGCTGCGAGCCGCCGTCCACTCACAGGAAGCTCCGATCCCAAAGCCTCCCCCACTTCGGCCATCGGCGACCCGGCCGCGCACAACCGACGCGCTCTCGCGGGGACAATCACATCCTGGGACGTGACGATGGCCTGGCGGAGGGTCAGACCGGCCGCAACATCGGCGGCGAGGCTTCGCAGCAGTGCTGACTCAGACCGCTCGGCAGCCGACCGTCTCCGACGCACGACGTGCATCGCCACCGATGCTCCCGCCAGCGCTATGACACCAGGCACAGGCGCCACAGCAATGACGGCCATCGACCCGACGACGATCCATGGTGCACCAAGCAGGGCGCCCAGACCGGTTGCGACCCACATCAGCACTGATAGACCTCTTCGAGCCCGGTCGCCGACACGTCATGGATGGAACGCACGACCCGCACGCCGTCGTTGCGACCGACATGGACGATGAGGTCGACAGCCGACAGGATCTGCTGGCGGACGGTTCGACTCGCAACAGAGTCACCGAGTTGGGCAGCGAGGACCTCGAGTCGATCGAGTGCCTCCGATGCCCCGTTTGCGTGGATGGTCGACATGGAACCGGCATGCCCCGTGTTGAGGGCCTGGATCATGTCTGCTGCCTCGCTGCCACGGACTTCACCCACGATGATCCGGTCGGGGCGCAGCCGCAGGGCATACTTGAGAAGCGAGCGGATCGTGATCTCACCGGTCCCCTCCACATTGGGTGGATGGGCTTCAAGACGCACGACGTGCCCGACGACGTTCAGCTCCGCAGCGTCCTCGATCGTCACGATGCGGTCCCCGGTGGAGATCGTCGAGGCGAGAACGTTGAGCAAGGTCGTCTTGCCTGCACCCGTGCCGCCTGCAACGAGCACATTGCCACGGTCCGCCACGGCTGCGGTGAGGATTTCGGCTCCCGGTGCCGAGATGGCTCCGCGTTCGACGAGGTCGTCGATCCCGGAGACCGTCTGGAGAAAACGTCTGATGGCGACGACCGGTCCATCGACGGCGGCCGGCGGGATGATGGCATGGAGCCTCGAGCCATCGGGAAGCCTCGCATCAACCGCAGGGACCGCACGGTCGAGTCTGAGACCGAGTGGTGCAATGGCCCTGCGAACCGCAGCCACAACCGCATCGGCGCTCTGGAAGCGCACATCCGAGCGCTCGAGAACTCCTCCTCGCTCGATCCAGACCTCCGACGGACCGTTGACGAGGATGTCTGATACCGCCTCGTCGCGAAGCAGCACCTCGAGTGGACCGAGCCCGACCACCGCATCGACGGCGTCGTGGATGACCCGGTGTGGGGCCATGGGGGCCTCCACCGGCTTCACAGCCGCTGCCGCACGAGTCACCGAAGTTCGATCGAGAGGCGTGTCCGAACGAACGATCGATGCGACGATCCGATCGATGTCGTTCACACGAGCACCCACAGTTTCGAGAGCGCTCGCAACCACTTCGAGCGAGCAGGCAAAGAGGACAGTCCGGTGAGGGCATGCAGCGTTGCAGCACCGGGCGGCGGAAGCACCAAAGCGCCTCGCGGTGGCTGCACCGACAAACCAAGGTGCTGGTACACCGTCGGGCCGTGTCGGGAACAACGAAACGGTTCGGGCAGGAGCGGAAGGATCGCGATGGCACTCTCGGGCGGGTCGTAGCGAGGGTCGCATCGGATGACCATGTTCGGCCAGCGTTGGGCGAGCTCGCCCACGACCTCACTGGCCGCCTCCACGCCGACGCCACCGTTGGGAAGCACCGAAACACCACGCCGTGTCGGTTCCAGTTGCGTCTTCGTCGGCCCGTCGGCCACAAGATCGGCAAGGGTGTAGTCCGACCGATACCGCGGTCCGGTCGGATCGAGATCCACCACGAGCGTCGGATTCCTCGACATGGCAAGCCCGATCGGGGCGAGAACACTCAGAAGGTGGTCCGAAGGGGACCAGAGCGCAACGACAGACACGGAAACCTCCTTGCAACGGAGGGAAGTGCA
>CAZDIQ010000187.1:0-3758 GCA_964505525.1 uncultured Acidimicrobiaceae bacterium
CCTTGGCTCACGTGGGTTGTGAAGGTCGCGATCATCGTGTTCGGTGTGCTCTTCGCCATGGATCTCCTGCAGGTCACGTTTGCTGAGGACCTGACGAAGATCGTGACGATTGCCCTCGGCGCGACATTCGCCATTGCGTTCGGCATCGGCGGAATCGACACCGCAAAGCAGTGGTGGGGCAAGTACGCGACACCGAAGAAGGTCGAGAATGCGGCGGGTGGGGGCGGCACCCCGCCAGCAAGCTCAGGCGGCTACGACAACTAGCCACCGACCCCCCGAAACCAAGGAACCCCGGTCCGTTGTGGCCGGGGTTCCTTCGTTGTCGGAGCTATCGCAGGACGTAGATGTGGAAGAAGCCGCCGTCGATGTCCGTCTGATGGAACGATGCGAACCCGGCTTGTTCTGACAATGCCTTGACATAGTCGGGACGTATCACGGTACCGATGGCGGCGGATGGCTTCTCCGCCATGGCTGCCGGAAGACAATGTGCCACGCTCCAGCCGTAGAACATCGCATCGAGTCCGGCCTCGGCCGTGGTGAACGCATCCATCACTGCTTCGTCCGCGATGAGGACGGCACCTTCGGGTGTCAGGGCGTTCCGAGCGGCCTCGAGCACGACGGCGGGTTGTGACATGTCGTGGAGCGCCTCGAGTATCACGATGAGATCGAACGGCCCCTCCTCGACAAGTTCCGAGGCATCGGCAGCCTTGAAGGCAACGTCGACACCGCGCGACTCTGCCAGGGCTATGGCGTCGTCGATGCTCGCAACATCGCTGTCGTACCCGACGACCTCGGCGCGCGGGAAACCCGCGGTGAGTGCAATGGTGGACCATCCGACACCACACCCCAGATCGGCGACCTTCCCACCGTTCGTCAGTCGGTCGGCAATGTCGGGAACAGCCGGTATCACCCAACTCGGAACGAGTTCATGGAGAAACGCAGGGCGGTTGACGTTCGCCTGGCCAGCGCGGAACACCGGACCGTACTCGGAGTAGGGGACGCCTTCGCCGCTGCGGTATGCCTCGGTGACCTTGCCGAGGACACCCCCGACACCGGCGACCATGTCGGCGAGCGGGCTCACATGAGCAAGATCGTCGCCGTCCACGAGGGTGGCAGCCTGTTCGTCATCGAGGCTGTAGACGCGTTCGCCTGCGGACACGGTGTCGTCGTCGACGTTGATGAAGCCAGCGACCGCCTGCTGCTCGAGCCACTCACGGGCATAGCGCTTGTCGATACCAGCGGCATGGGCGAGACCGTCGACGGTGACGCCACCGCGGGCCGCCTCGTACAACCCGAGTGTCCGCCCGATGTGGATGCTGAAGAGCTCGAGGGCTCCCGTCGTCGCATCGATGATTCGTTCGTCGAGGCTCTGTGTGGACGTGTTCCCCATGATGCTCCTTCAATGCGGGGTAGAGATTCGGCGGCGAGGTTCAATGCGATGCAACCCCGGGATGCTCACGCCCAAATGTAGCGGAACCGAATGACGCGGTCCCTGGCACGATCCCCTCGACACACCCCCGAGGCAGTCAGACGCCGGTACCCGGCTTGGGGAAGAACTGGTCGATGAGGATGGCGTTGCCGTCCGGATCGGTGAATGCCAGGTGGGCCGGTCCGGTCTCATCGGGGTCGAGGTCGGTGTCGAATTCGACCCCCGATGCGGCAAGCGCCGCCCGGATGTCGCGGATGTCCTCGAACTCCGTCAGCTGGGAGCCGTCGTCATCCATCCCGGGGTTGAAGGTGAGGATGTTCCCTTCGAACATGCCGTAGAAGATGCCGATCTTCGTGGGACCGTTCACCATGATGTGATAGTTCTCACCCGAGTGGAAGTCGATGAATCCCAAGGATTCGTAGAACGCTTTCGACTTGGCGAGGTCCTTCACATTCAGACTGACTGAGAAAGTTCCTGGGTCCATTGGCAGTCCTTTCGTTCCGGATACAAACAGTCAGAACCGAGTCACCATCATACGGACCGCTTGTTCGGGCAGTGACCGAGACGCGACGCCTGTCTCCACCGGCGCTGGCTCGGTGCCCGTGGCGTCCAATGCGACCAACCGGGTATCCGTGCAACGGGTGATGCCTGTCCTATTCGTCGCATGGTTCCCCGTCCGCTTGCCACAGGATGACATCGTCCTCGCTGCTTTCGTCGTCTGCGATTGCGGCGAGCAGGTTGCCGAATGCGTTGCGGGCCGCCACGGGGTCGCCGGTGAGTGACTCGAACAGTTCGAGCCATGCGGCCGGGGTCGTCGGTGCCTCGTATCGCACGAGGCGTGTTTCGTCGTCATCGGGTCCGAAAGTCTCGTCCGAGAGCCTGGTTGCCACGGTCATTATCTTCTCCTCTGAAAGGTTGGTATTCGATTGCTGCTCGCATCATTTCAGAAGGGTGTGACAGATTCTGAGTCACATGGCAGAAATCTTGGATCTGGGATCTTGAATCTTGGATCTCAATCCCAGATCGTGGCCACCGGGCAGCGGGTGCGGAAGTCGCACTGGGCACACCACTGGCCCGGTGTGGCCGTTGGTTCGGCGGCGTCGTTGGGATCCCAATTGACGACGGGTTCGATGATCCGTGTGAGGAGTTCGGCGGCCTCGGCGAGGGCTTCAGCCGTGTAGAGGAACCGCTCGCACCTCGGTCCATCCTCGGCATCAAGGGCATGTTGGTGGACCGCCACTGTGTCGGACTTCACCAATCGGGCGACCGACAGTGCATACAGGGCCATCTCGCGTTCGTCGATGCGGTCCGAGTTCGCACCGGTTCGGTGCTCGATTACGGCGGGGGTCCCGTCCGCTTCACGTCCGACAGCGTCGGTACGGGCGATCACGGTCACGGCGATCGGTCTGCCCGGTGTGGTGTGTCCGTGGGAGTCGGTCTCGATGCCCTTTGCGACGAGGGTTGCCCCGACCTGATACTCGGTGAACGTGACATCGACCGGGACATGGGACTCCTCGATCGCACGGTGTCGGGCGTACAGACCGTGGAGCTCATCGCGATACTCGGGATCGACCTCGGCAATCTGGCGTTCGAATTCGGCCACAGGATCATCGGCCATGAGTGTCGCGGCGAGAAGATCGTGGAATCGTGTCCCCCGTGCGGCACCTGCGGTGTCCTCGGGGTTGTCGTCCTTCGGGATGGCGTGGAGTCGCTTCCATGCCACCCGACGGTGGCAGTCGGAGAGCGTCAGCAGTTCGGTCTTGGTCAGAAGGATGGTGCGCTGCCACCGCCCGATCCTCGTGTCTCGGTCCGGTGGGTATTGCCCGCATGTGGCGATGCTGGCACACGAGTAGCAGTGCCACCCGGGTCGGCGTTCCATCGGAGCGCGGGGGCGGACCGCAAGCTCGAAGAGTCGGTCGAGCTGCTCGGCGCGGGAGGAGGGTGACATCTCGATAGGTTCGATGGCGCCGGTGGCGACCATGAGATCCGAGATGGTGACACCGGTGGGATTGTCCTCGGCCAGGATCGCGGCCTCGGACTCACCGGTCCCATGTCGTCCGGTGCGCAGTTTCAGATACTCGACGGTGCCGTCCGGGTGGGTCGCGGTCATCCCCTTGTGGGCGGTGAGGATGATGTTGCCCACGGGACTTTCCACCTGGGCAGTGCGGTCATCGGGATCGAAGTCGTAGACGGTGTCGGGATCGGCAAGGAGTTCCATCGCCACGCGCACATGGTCGGCAATGATCTCGGTCTGGAATTCGTCGACATGCCTGGTGTTCTGGGCGACCGCTTCACTTTGTGTGAGCCCGCCGACGAGCACCGCCTGGAG
>CAZDIQ010000188.1:0-3713 GCA_964505525.1 uncultured Acidimicrobiaceae bacterium
CGTTCTGTGGGCTGGGGACCTACATTTTTGTACCCGCCGAACCCAGGGTACGCGAATACAGCCTTCAGCGCACAGCCTTCAGCTTTCAGCTCATAGTTTGCTCGGTGTCGGGCGGAGAGCGGAAAGCGGATAGCGGATCTGTCCTCTGTCCTCTGTCCTCGGTCCTCTGCCGCTACGGCGTTCCCATCGGGGGTGCCTTCTTCGGCTTCGGCTTCTCCAACGGAGGGGCGGTGCTCAGTTCTTCGAACGAGGCTTGCAGCGCGTCGGCGATCAGGGAGGGGTCCTCGATGAGGTCCCTGTCGACGTTGAGACCGATGTCGACCTTGCCGAGCAGCGAGAACATCGCGATACCGACGCCATGACTTTCCCATAGAGGTACCAGGGGGAAGGTTCCGGTCATCGGTGACCCGGCCAGGTAGAGAGGGAACTGTGGTCCCGGCACATTCGTGACGGTCATGTTGAACGGACGTGCGCGCGACGCAAGCCGAGCTCCGAGCGAGACAAGCGCGGCGGGAGCTCCTGTCGACACGGCCACCAGGGTCGAGGCACCCAAGGCATGGTCCGTCTTCTTGAGCTCCTTGGTCACGGCAGCGACCATCGCCAAACGCTTTGCGGGATCAGGCTCCCCGATGGGGAGTGAGATCAGCCACATCGCAACCTTGTTCCCGAGCGTGCCGCGCTCGTCGCGGGTGCGGACGGATACCGGTGCCATGACTCTGAACTCCGCAGTTGCGAGTTCGTCCTCCGTCATGCCCCCTTCACCCAACAGATAGTTCCTGACGCCACCGGCCACCACGGCCAGCATCACGTCGTTCACCGTTGCCCTGTGGGTGTTCTTGATCGCCTTCACCCCCTCGAGCGGCAGTTCGAGCCACTCGAAGGATCGACCGGGTCCGATCGGACCGTTGAGCGCTGTGTGGGCCACCGGGGTCAGCCAACCCGAGTTGAGCGATGCGACCGAGGCACGGATCTTCTTCGCCCACTCCGAGGCGGCGTCGCCGATCCCTGTTCTCAGAGACGAGATGTCCCCGATGCTCGACACCACCGACGAGATGGAGCGGGAGATCTCCCGAACCGCGAGTTCGGTTCCGTTCGGTGCCTCGCGCGGGGTCCACGGCACCGCCTCGTCCACCTTCACTGAGTCCGAGAAATCGAGAATGACCGCCATCAGGTCGATACCCGAGACACCGTCGATCATGCAGTGGTGGATCTTGGTGACGACGGCGAACCCACCGTTCTCGAGACCCTCGATGATGTTGAGCTCCCACAACGGCTTGGTCCTGTCGAGTTGCTGTGACATCAGTCGGCCGGTCAAGGCCTTCAGTTGTTCGTCGCTGCCGGGATGAGGAAGCGCGACGTGTCGAACGTGGTAGTCCAGATGGAAGTGTTCATCGTCGACCCACACCGGATGGCGTTCGATCGGGACTTCGAGGAGGCGCTGGCGATAGCGGGGGATCAGATGCAGCCGCGAGGCGATGATGCCCCGGATCAAAGCGATGTCGACACCCTCCCCCTCGGTGGCCGGGCCGGGGTTGAACAGCGCAACGGCTCCGACGTGCATATGGGTCGTGCGGGATTCGAGGGCGAGGAACGACGAGTCGAGATTCGACAATCGTTCATAGAACACGCTCACAACGCACCTCCACCGACATCCACAAGATCACCGTCGTCAGGCTCACCAAGTACCGACAGGCTATCTGAAAGATCGCGCGGAAGAGGGCTGACGACGTCGATCGGAGCACCGCTTACGGGATGAGCGAACGAAAGCTGCCTTGAATGGAGCCACGGGCGACCCGGATCGCCCGCACCACCAGGTCGTCCATATGCCCTGTCCCCGACAATGGGGTGATCGATCGCCTGCATGTGGACCCGTATCTGATGGGTTCGACCGGTTTCGAGCGTGACCGACACGAGCGACGAGGTTTCCGACTCCCACGCCGCAAGCTTCCGATAGTGGGTGCGCGACGGTCGCCCGTCGCGAGCAACGCGCATCCGCGTCCGGTTGAGCGAGTCGCGACCGATCGGTGCGTCGATGGTTCCTGTCGTGTTCGCAAACGAGCCGCTCACGAGGGCGAGATATCTCCTCGATATCTCGCGCTGCTTGAGCATGGCGGTGAGGTCTCCATACATGTCGATCGTTCGGGCGACGACCAACAGGCCAGACGTGTCGCGGTCGAGGCGGTGCACGATCCCCCACCTGTCCTCCTGACCGACACCCTCGATCTCGGGAAAGCGATCAAGCAATCCGTGCGCCAGGGTGCTTGCATCCCGGCCCGCACCGCCGTGAACCACGACGCCGACCGGCTTGTCGACCACGGCGAGGTACTCGTCCTCATGGAGGACCTCGAACGGGACGGACGCGTCACCCTGCATCCGTGCCGGGCCGTCCGGAAGCGTCACCTCAACGACGACCCCACCCGAGAGTTTCTCGGAAGCACGAACCGGCACGCCGTTCACCGTTGCGCCGCCGGATTCCACGATCGTACGAGCCACGCTCCGCGAGAGGCCAAGCATCGATGCCAGCGCCTTGTCGGCCCTCTCGGTCGGATGGTCATCGGGGACGACGACAGTCACCATCGTCGTCTACGACTTGGGGAGGAACGCGGCCAGGACCAGCAGTCCGACGCCGATGGTGATGCCCATGTCAGCGACATTGAACGTCGCAAAGAAGGAGAAGTCGATGAAGTCGACGACAGCTCCGTCGAGAAACCCGTCTCCCCGTGCGATCCGGTCGATCAGGTTCCCGATGGATCCTCCGAGGACCATGCCGAGTGCAACCGCCTCGAGCCTCTTCGACAGGTCCGAGAGCACGAACATGATGACGCCGACCACCGCGATGGCGATCACGGCGAGAATCGGCCCGCCCTGGGAGAACATCGAGAAAGCAGCACCGGTGTTGTAGGTCAGACGGAACTGGAGGAAGTCGGGAATGATGACGATCGGCCCGTCGACCAGCACGGTTTCGGCCCACCACTTCGTGAGCTGATCGAGGACGACCACCAATGCGGCAACGGCCAGCGAGAGCTGGACGTTTGTCAGATACGGTTTGCGGCCGCCACCGTCGTCGTTGCGTATGGCAGCGCTTCCAGCCTCGCGACCGGAATCGGTTCTCCGGTTACTTCGCATATGCCGTAAAGCCCTTTCTCCATACGATCCTGTGCATGACGCACCCGCGCCAAGAGATCCCTGGCGTTCTGCACCATCGAGATATCCATTTCGATCTCGACGGCGATCGCCCCACCATCAACATTATCGGGGTCCGCGCTCCGGTCAGCAGAACCTTCGGCAAGCCGGGATTCCTCCCGCTCGCGATCGTGTGCATCGATGATGGCTTCGAGGCGCTTGCGCTCTTCCTCAAGCCGCTCACCGAGCTTCTTGACTGTGGATGCTGCGAGTTTTCTGGCCATGGATCCTCCCGGAGCCGGAAAGGTAGCATCTCTTGTTCGGTAGAGGGCGCCTGGGGAGCCGGGCAGAGGGCAGAGGACAGAACGCTCTCCGATCTCCGGCTTCCGAATCCAGAATTCGGAATACTGAGTACCGAATCGCGTACCCTGGGTTCGGCGGGTACAAAAATGTGGGTCCCCAGCCCACAGAACGAACCGAAGCGGCTTTCAGCTCACAGCTCTCCGCTTACGGCTTACGGCTTACGGAGCTTGCAATCCAGTCCGCACGCGTGCGGGTCCATCATCCGTGGTCCGTGATTCAAGATCCAA
>CAZDIQ010000189.1:0-3646 GCA_964505525.1 uncultured Acidimicrobiaceae bacterium
TCCCTGATCCCTCAAAAAGGCTGCCTTGCCAACTGGCGTGTCCTGTGCTCTTCATGCCTGTACTCCTCCATCGATGGGCTTCAGCAAGAGAGTAACGGTGAACCAGACCCACCATTGTCCCCGCGTACCCTGGGTTCGGCGGGTACATAAATGTGGGTCCCCAGCCCACAGAACGAAATCAAGAGCGCTTTCCGCTCTTAGCTCTCCGCTTTCCGCCGGCAACTTGGAATCTCGCTATTCGGTCGGCCTCGTTCTCCCGCTGCTCGCAGGCTCGCACGCCCCCCTGGCTCGCAAGCTCGCCCGTCCCCCCTGAAGGGAGGACGCGAGCTACGGTGCGACGCGACGTCTGTCATCTGACTCCGCGGGTACATATATGTGCTCCCCAGCGAGCCAAGTCGGTGGATATGTCTGTCCTAGCCGGACAGGTTGGATCCGGTTTCGAGCAGGGACTTGAGGTCGGACAGGACCCAGAACCATCCGCCGCCACCCGAGGCAGGATCGATCTCGGCGCCGGCCACCATCAGGGCGACCTTCGGCGCGCCCTCGAGCTCGTGTGTGAGGGTCAGGGCACAGCCTCCAAGGCTGACTTCCTGAATCTCGTACGTGACCCTGGTGAACCCTTCCGCTTCGATCTCGGGGTCCATCAAGAGCCTCCAGGTGTGAACCAACTTGTGCGGTGGGTCGGATTCGATTACTTCACCGTCGGTGACGACATCGAGAGGCTGACCGGAGTATGCCTCGGCCTGTGCCTTGAACTCGTCGTTCGGGATCACCTTGTACTCCCCTCCTGGGCGGAGGTCGAAGTGGGCGTGGCCCGTGTAGCCGTAGCGGTTGGTCCACTCCGGGTCGGTCAGGGCTTGCCAGATCTCCTCGGCGGTCGCCTTGATGTAGATGCGATAGACCTGGGTCGTTGAACTTGTCATGACGTTTGCTCCAGTTGGTGCTTGAGATCGAGGAGGGCGGTCACCCGACCCTCCGTGTACTTGTCGATCCAGCGGTCGTGGACCATCCGGATCGGGACCGGGTTGAGGAAGTGCAACTTCTCTCTCCCCGAACGACGGGTGACGACAAGGTTTGCCTCCTCGAGCACCTTCAAGTGCTTCATGACCCCGAAGCGAGTCATCTCCAACTCTGACTCCAATTCAGTGAGCGTTCGGCCGTCACACTCGAAGAGGAGGTCGAGAAGGAAGCGTCTCGAAGGATCTGCCAGCGCACGGAACACCGTGTGCAGAGCATCTCCCCTGGGATCAAGTTCGCTTTCCATCAGGGTGTCATTATAGGTGACCATTTGGTCACATGTCAATTGACCCACGATGCAGCATCAATCCGTGACGGAATCAGCGAGTACCCGCCTGAGCGCACGGTCCGGAGCCTCCCTGTTGTACGACGAAACGGTCTCGCAGCTACGCACGAGTGACGCGTTCTGACGATTTGGAAGGGCCCCTTCGGACGTATACTTCGTGTTCTGGCCCGTCTGCTCTGACCGCGACGTTGGCCTTGATCGCCGACAAGGAGGTTGCGGTCGATGACCGCCGACAGTTCCAAACGTTTGGGTGCCGATAGGTTCCTGCGGCGGGTTCTGAGCCTTCAGGTCTAGGACTCTCCTCAACGGGGCCGCTTTGCGCCCCTCAAAGTCCAGGAGAATCCGATGCCCTATTCAATTCGTGGCGAACCCGCCACTCTGGAGGACATGTCAGCGTGGCTCGCCGACACCTCTGTTGTCGAGCTAGCCGAGGAGCTGCGCCGTTTCGACCCGGAGGAAAGAGCGGTCGCCTTCCGCCTACTCCCGCGTGACCGGGCACTTGCCATTTTCGAAGCTTTGGATGGCCCTCATCAGCAGGAGATCCTCGAGGATCTGCGTGGTGATCGCTACCGCCATCTCGTAGAAGACCTCGAACCGGACGACAGAGCCCGTCTGTTGGGTGAGTTGCCCGCCAAGGTTGTGAAGCGCGTGTTGCAGGGTTTGAGTCCTGCCGAGCGGTCGTTCACTGCCGAGTTGTTGGGGTACGCACCTGAGTCGGCCGGTCGTGTCATGACGCCTGAGTTCGTGAGCCTCCGAGCGTCGATGACTGCCGCGGGAGCGTTGGAGAAGGTCCGTCGTAGCTCGGCGGAGGAAGAAACTCTGTATGTGCTGCCGGTGACCGACAACGAGCGACACCTGGTGGGAAGCATCGACCTCCCAAGGCTGGTACGGGCAGGCGCCGACGATCTGGTTGGATCGTTGATGACCGCCGATGTTGCTTCGGCTCAGGTCAGCGACGATCAGGAAACAGCTGCGCGTCGGATCGCAGACGGGAACCTTGCAGCTCTCCCGGTGCTGGATTCTGAGGAACGGCTCGTGGGCATGATCACGGTGGACGACGCCATACGGATCATTCAGGAAGAGGAGACCGAGAACCTCATCCGTGCCGGAGGTTCAGAGCCGCTGCGTCGACCGTACTTTGCGATGTCTCCGATGCAGCTGGCGCGTCGGCGGGCGGTGTGGCTTCTGGTGTTGGCGGTCGGCGCCACGCTGACCGTCAACGTGTTGGGCGCCTTTGAGGACACCGTTGCGGCGGTGGTGACCCTTGCGTTGTTCGTTCCCCTACTCATCGGGACGGGTGGCAACACGGGAGCCCAGGCCGCAACCGTGGTCATCAGGGCGATGTCGCTGGGGGACGTCAGGTTCTCGGACCTGTCCAAGGTTCTGTGGCGTGAAGGACGAGTGGGCATCCTCCTGGGTGGGATGCTCGCCGCGGCCGCCTTCGTGCCGGTCGTCATCTTCTTCGGGTCTGACATGGCGATCGTGATCAGCCTGACGCTGGTCGGCGTATGTACATGGGCCACGTTCGCGGGAGCCATGATGCCCATGATTGCCGATCGCATAGGGATCGACCCAGCGGTCGTCTCGGCACCGTTCATCACAACACTCGTCGATGCCACCGGATTGATCATCTACTTCATGATTGCGAGAACCGTCCTCGGCATCTGACTTCTCCGCTTTCGACGGTCTTCAGCGCCATGAAAGAAATCGCAGAATTTCGCGAACTCAAAAGGGGTCAGACGCGAAGATATGGGTAACAGAAGCGGTTCACGGTGCACAAACCCACGAAAGAAATCACAGAATTTCGGGGACCCGTCATAGGACCGCGACATCGCACAGTCGTCGTGGTGGGTACGATCTTCACCGACACAGGAGGACCATGGCGAATCAGTTCCAGATCACCATCGACTGCGCCGACACCGATCTGCTCGCCCGCTTCTGGGCGGAGGCACTCCCCGACTACTCCCTGCAACAGCCTCCCGACGGGCACGCATCGTGGAGGGAGTACTGGGTCAGCGTCGGCGTCCCTGACGACGAGGTAGAAGACGGATACGACTCACTTGTCTCGGCCTCAGGTGCTCCGAGAATATGGTTCCAGGAGGTCCCGGAACGAAAGTCGATCAAGAACCGATGGCATTTCGATTTGCTGGTGGGTGGTGGTCGCGCCGTGCCCATGGCTGAGCGCAAAGAGCGAGTCCGTCGAGAAGCACAACGCCTCACCGCCATCGGGGCAACGATCACAGCCGAGAACGACACACCCGAATACGACCACTTCGCCATCGCGATGCAGGACCCAGAGGGCAACGAATTCGATGTGGTGTGAGAGTTATCAGTTGTCAGTTG
>CAZDIQ010000190.1:0-3502 GCA_964505525.1 uncultured Acidimicrobiaceae bacterium
AGCGGAAGTCAGTCCTCTGACTTCTCGAGTATTGCTGCCCATACGAAGCCCATGGGGCCCAGGCGCCAGGTGTTGGTGAGGGTCAGGGGGGTGTGGGCGAGGAGCTCCTCTGGGGGTGGGTGTTTGTCGAGGGTCCGGTGGAGGTACACGTATTCCTCCCGTGCCCCGATGGTCATACCCGCGAGGGGCAGGACGACCGCGGTTCCTGCCGTGTGCAGTTTCCGTTTGATCCTGCCGGTCGGTCTTCCGAGGTCGATGATCCCGGCCATCCCGCCTGGGCGCAGGACCCTTGCCACCTCCGACATCGTCCGGTCCACGGAATCGAGGTTCCGGAACACGTAGGCACTGAACACGGCATCGAACGATCCATCCTCGAAGGGCAGAGCCTCCCCGACCGCAACGACACGGGCGGACGCGTCATTGAGCGCAAGCATCTCGGGTGCGGGGTCGAGTGCGACGATCGTGCGGGGAACAAGAATCTCGTTCGCGGCACCGGTGCCGGCACCGAGATCGAGCAACCGACCCTGCGGCAGCCGTGAGACGACCGACTGGCGCCACTTCTGATCCTGACCAAGCGACAGGACCGCGTTCAGCCGGTCGTAGCGATCGGCGATGTCGCTGAAGACGGCCCCGTTGCTCATCCAGCGGTGAGGCGTTCAAACCCCGTGTAGGGCACGAGTGCGGCGGGGATCCGGACGCTCCCGTCCGCCTCCTGGAGGTTCTCCATGATGGCGATGAGGATCCGACCCACGGCGATGGCGGTCCCGTTGAGCGTGTGGACGAACTCATTCCCTGACTCCGTGCGGTACCTGATCCTCAGACGCCGACTCTGATAGTCGGTCGTGTTCGAGGTGGACGTGACCTCTCGGTAGCCCTCATACGAAGGGAACCAGGCCTCGATGTCGTACTTCTTCGCGGCAGACGAACCGAGGTCACCGGCGGCGACATTCACGACCCGGTATGGCAGTTCGAGACCGGACAGGATCTCCTCCTCGCGCGCAAGGAGGAACTCATGCTCCGCCGCACCCGCGTCGCCGGTCACGAACGAAAACATCTCGACCTTGTCGAACTGATGGACCCTGAAGATGCCACGGGTGTCCTTGCCATACGTCCCCGCCTCACGACGGAAGCACGTCGAATAGCCCGCGTAGCGGATCGGCAGGGCGGCTTCCTCAAGGATCTCGTCGGCGTGGAACGCCGCGATCGGCACCTCCGACGTACCCACCAGATACAGGTCATCGTCGGGGATCGCATACACCTGCTCGGCATCAACGGGGAAGAAGCCCGTCCCGAACAGCGCGTCCTCCTTCACAAGGACAGGCGGGATCATCGGTTTGAAGCCATGCGGCATCAGGAGATCCATCGCATACCGCACAAGGGCGAACTCGACGATCGCGAGATCGCCCATGACGAACCCGAACCTCGACCCCGAGACCTTCGAGGCGCGGTCCACATCGAGGACCCCGAGGGCGGTACCGAGCTGGACGTGGTCCTTCGCATCAAAGTCGAACACGGGCGGCTCACCGACCCGCTTGAGCTCGACCGCGTCCTCCTCACGGTGCCCGTCGGCAGCGGTCGGATCGGTCATGTTCGGGAGGGTCACCCACACGGCATCGAACTGTTCGTCGAGCCCATCAGCCTCGGCCACGAGGGTCTTGTATTCGGTGGCGAGCCGTGACGCATCATCGATCGCCGCCTGCTTGTCGGCTCCGTCCAGGGTCGCAATGGCCTTGCCAGCCGACTTCTGCGCGTTCCTCAGCTCCTCGGCGTCCATCCTGACCCGCCGTCTGCGCTCATCCAGGGTCGCGAGCTCGTCGAGATCGATCGTCAGCCCGCGCCGCGCAAGCGAGGCTTCGAGGAGATCCCTGTGATTCCGGAGGAGGTTGGTGTCAATCATCTGGGGGGCAGGTTACCGACCGAGAGCACGATCGACGGCCGCGGCTTCCTCGGGTGACAGCGCCTCGAGACCGCGCCCTGCCTCGACCTGCTTCGTATAGAAGACGACATCGTCGCGCGACACGAGGATCGAGAGGACGAGACCGTCGGCTCTTTGGTTCAGAAGAGCAACCGACCTCGACTGATGCCCTGCGATGTTCCCGAAAGCGTCGTACGACACGACACCCACATAGCTCACCGCATACGGAATGCGCATCTCCACATCCCTCAGACGCTCCTCGATACCAACCAGCGTGCCCGCATTCCGTCTGGTCGACGTGACAGCCTCGGTGATCAAGCCGACGACATCGCCGTCGGTCGGTATGGCGTCGAGCCTCTTGCGGAGCGACACGACCTGGAGCATGGCAATCAACGCGATGACGACCGCAATTGCTGCGACTACGAGAGCGGCCTCGGTCACGAATCCCCGTTTCGGATGAACGACATCACCCAGACATTGTCGTCGGGACGACCTTCGTCGAGGATTGTGGCGGTCAGCTTGACCTGATACAAGTTCCCTGGAGTGATGTCGAGGTCGGCGAAGACGACCGATCCCGACCCGTTCGGATCGAGCACCGCAATTGTCTGCGTCTGCGTGTCGGTCGTGTTGGTCGTCGAGTCGAACACCTCGAGGTTCACGGTGATGTCCGTCTCGGCTTCGTTGCCGAGGTTGGTCACGATGGCGGTCAGGCTGATCACGTCGGAGAACGGCACGAGCGGAATGCCCCCACGGTCCCCGACCGGCTCAGGCTCGAACTGGCCGACCACACTGATGTCATGGTGCGGGGAAAGTTCGTACGAGGTGGCCACCCGGATCGCGAGGTTGAGCGGGTCATACAGGAGGGGGTCCTGTGCATCGGGATTGATGTAGGTCACCGAGTCGAAGGTGACCGCACCCGCGCCTTCGATCGGTTCCTCGACCGTCTCGAGAAAGACGCTGTAGGCAACGTCGCCTGCACGGAGCGTGTCGATGGCGCCGCGCAGCGCTGCGACCGCCTCGTCGCCGATGTCACCGCCGATCATCGTTGCGATCGCGCCATTGAGATCGGTCACACCCGTCACCCACGCACTCGACGCAGTGCGAATCGATCCGTACGGCGCCGCCACGGAAGGTGGAACCTCGACGTCGAGCAGCTCATCGGCCTCCGTTGCCTTTGCCATGACGCTGGCCAGCCTGTCGGTGAGCTCCTGGAGCGACAAGACGCCGATTGACGAGAGCGTCGATTCGAGTTCGGCGGAGGCCGCCTCATGCAGATCCGAGGCCTGGTCGGCCGCCGCGAGGAACTCAACCGCCGAGCGCTGCTGTGTCTCTCTCGATACGAGATACGCGATCGCGGTTATGACCACAAGCGTGGTCAGGATGATCAGCAGCCAGCGACGACGCTTGGAACGTCGATCTGACCGGTACGGCCGATACGGCATGGTGGGCGAGGAGGGACTTGAACCCTCACGAGTGTTACCTCACAGGAACCTGAATCCTGCGCGTCTGCCAATTCCGCCACTCGCCCGCGACGCAATGAGGTTAGCGAGTCGTGGTGTTTGGGCATGGGGGATTGGGAAAGAGGAC
>CAZDIQ010000191.1:0-1156 GCA_964505525.1 uncultured Acidimicrobiaceae bacterium
TGGACTGTGGACTTTCCTGCCTGCTGAGAGCCGGAAGCTGAGAGCTGCAACTAGGGTCAATCCCCATGCTCATTCCTTCTCCCCCCAGTTACAGCGGGCGGGGTCTTGTCAATCTTGTTGCGGAGCTTGAGTACAGACTCACGGGGTCATCGGCGGCTCCCCGGTTGGACGATGATCTCGGTGCGTTGATCCCGTCCGGGTCGACATACGTGCTCGTGCTGTTCGATGGACTCGGTGCATGGCAGCTCGGACATCCGGAGGCGCACGACCTCAAGGCCTCGGCAAAGGGATCGATCGATGCGCCGTTTCCCTCCACGACAACCGTGAGCCTTGCCACGGTGGCGACGGGCACGCCACCGTCGCAACACGGGCTCACCTCCTACAAGCTGTGGATGTCAGAACACGACACGATCGTCAACACGATCCACATGACAACAGCGTGGGGCAACCCGATACCCGATTTCGACACGGACGCGTTCCTGCCGACCCCGAACCTCTGGGAACGGCTCGTGGCCAACGGTGTGGAACCCATCGTCGTCCAGCCGGGCAACTTCGAACAGACGCCGCTGACGCGGGTTCTGTATCGCGGCGCACGTTTCGAGGGATATTTCAACCCCAATGAAGCCGTGGATGTCGCGGTGGATGTGGCAGCCAGCCCGCGGCGGTTGGTATTCCTCTACATCCCGCATGTCGACTACGCGGCGCATGTGGACGGTCAGGCGTCCTCGGACTACGCGGCGGCGCTGAGGGTGGCCAACGACATCTGGGTGCGGCTCGCCACCCGACTGCCATCGGATGTCGTCTTGATGGGGACCGCTGACCACGGACACGTCGACATCGAGAAACGGGATCGACCGCGCATCGAGCAGTCTGCGCTCACAGACAGTTTCATCTCCGAGGACGGGAGAGTGCTGTTCGTCCACGGCGAGAGCGCGGATGTGGACGGTGCCGCGATAGCCGAGCGCACCGGCGGCGTCTGGACACCGGCTGCTTCGAACATCGCCTGGTGGGGTCCGGGACCACACCATCCGAGCTTCGAGGACCGGATCCCCGACGGCATCGTCTTTCTTCCGCCACGAACCGCCCTGTTCACCGACCACGGAAACCGGAAGCTGGTAGGCAACCACGGCGGCCTGGAACCGGAAGAGCGAGAGAT
>CAZDIQ010000191.1:1256-3483 GCA_964505525.1 uncultured Acidimicrobiaceae bacterium
GAAACCGGAAGCTGGTAGGCAACCACGGCGGCCTGGAACCGGAAGAGCGAGAGATTCCAATTTTGGTGGCACGGTCAGAGGTCCGTTGACGGCATACCGCTGACCGGGACTGACAATGCTGGATGATGGATGCTGGATGATGGTCTGGCGGAAGGTGGAACACGCCCAGCGGTTTTCATCATGATCCATCATCCATAATCCATCATCCAAAAGGGGAGGGGCACAGGATCACGTTGCCTGCGGATAGCGGAAAGCGACAAGCTCTCCGCCCTCACTCCGTACCCAGAACTTCCATCTCCCCTGTGTGTTCGGGGTCGGTGTGGAGGCTGGCGTTCAGGCGGTTCCAGTCTGGGGGGTGGTGGAGGTCGACCGCGATGAAGTGGCGGTTGAGAGGACCGCCGGTGGCATCGAACTGCATGGCTTGCCCGAGCAACGCCGCCGCTGCGTCGTCGGTCCGACGGTGCTGGGCGAGGTGCTCCTCCCACGAGGTGTACTGGTACACCTCGGTGAGGCGATACGGATCGTCGGTGTTGCGATACAGCCGCCACGAGTAGGCGCCGTTCCTGAGGCGGATGATGCGCACCTCCTCGAGCAGGTGAAGGAACTCGTCGACCTTGTCGGGATCCATGGTCCATGTGTTCACCACCATGACCGGCCCGCCCTGATCGTCTGCGTGCGCATGGGTTCTCGCTCGTGGTCGCTCGTACTCGGGGGTCACCACCTGATCGAGTCTCGGGATCTTGAAGAACGGTGCGACCAACCCGAGCGCGACGGTCCCGATCGAGAACCAGACCATCGTGCTCCCTGCTCCGATGTGGTCAGCGAGCACACCCGCTGATATCGATCCGAGGGGCATCATCCCTATGAAGGCGAGCAGATACAGGCTCATGACACGACCCCTGATCCACCCCGGTGTCATCAGTTGGGTAGCGGTATTGAGGACGGTCAGGGTGAGGATCCAGCATGCACCCACGACCATCATTCCGACGAGCGCGATCGGCAGGCTTGATGTCGCACCGATCAGGATTCCCGCAACGCCGAATGCCACGATCGTGACCGGAAGCGCACCGCCAGTGCGGATCGGCTCGAACCTGGTACGGCCGAACGCTGCAATCAGCGCCCCGACACCCATGGCACCGAGAAGCAAGCCGTATGCTCCTGCGCCACCGTCAAGTTCGGTCGTCCGGTTCGGGAGCACGGCCTGGATGACAGCCGTTGTGATCCCGAACAGAGCAACCAGGGCGAGCACTCGCCGAAATGCGGGTGAGTACCTGGCGTATCTGAGCGAGAGCCCCATCGAGCTGACGATGAGACCCACCGATGCATCCTCGTCGTTCTGCCGTGTCCAGGAACGACTCAGTGCTGCGACCACGACGATGACACCGACGTAGCTGAGCGTGTTGAGACCGAATCCGAGTGCCGGGCCAGCAACGGCAAGGAGCAATCCGCCAAGGGCGGGCCCGACGGCCCGCGCAACGTTGAAGCTGACCGAGTTGAGCGCAACGGCGCTTGCCACCATGCCTCTCGGGACGAGGTCAGGGACGATCGACTGCCAAGCCGGCAGGTTGAAGGCCATGCCGACCCCGAGGATGATGCCGAAGGTCAGCAGCAGCCCCGGTGTGATGATGTCGAGATACGTCGTGATCGCCATCGACGCAGCTGAAAGGCCCATCAGGGTCTGTGACCACAGCATCACCTTTGGCTTCGAGAACGTGTCGGCAACGACACCTGCGACCAGCGAGAGGAACAGGATCGGGAGGATGTTCGATGCGACCATCAGCGCAATCCACGTCGCTGACGAATCGGTCAGCTCCTTCATGAGCCACGACCCGGCAACCGATTGGAGGAATGAGCCGATATTCGAGAAAATCGCGACGATCCAGATGGCCCGATACCAAGGAATTCTCAGCGGAGCAGTAGCCGATTCGCGCATCTCAGAACACTAGGCAACTGTGCGACCTCAGCAGTCCAAGGGCCAACGGCCATGATCCATCCTTGGATGATGGATCATGGATAATGGATTGTGGGTTGTGGATCATGTTCAGAACGCGATGCTGGCCAAAAGCCAAAAGCCAAAAGCCAAAAGCCAAAAGCCAAAAGCCAAACGCCAAACGCTAAGAGCCAAAGCCATCCGGCTGAAGGCTGAGAGCTGAAAGCTGAAGGCTGGACACCGATGAATTGGGAGTGGGGGCACGGTCGGACCTAGAATCGCAGCACGTGAGAGACC
>CAZDIQ010000192.1:0-3470 GCA_964505525.1 uncultured Acidimicrobiaceae bacterium
AAAAGAAGCGGAACCAATCGGTCCCGCTTCTCTTGAGTTCTCTCGCTCTATTCCTCGGAGCTGAGGACGCCTCTCAGGCGTGGGTACCGCACCGGACGGTGGGTGTGGCAGAACTCGGCCCGGTTGTACTTGGACAACTGGGTCGTGCAATCATCAACGGCGCACGTACGATCTTCCTCGTACGTCTTGGGCCGGCGTGAACGACCCTTTGGCCGCGATGCTTTCAGAATGTCAGACATAGGTCTGGGTGCCTTTCTTTTTCTTGCTTCATGAAGGCTGGTTACCGACACGCTCAGGGCGCAACGAAACCGGCCGTTAAATTTCGGTTCTTGGATTGTATGCCAGAATCCTGAAACCCGCAAGACGGGATTTCAGTGCGCACGGCGCTCGTTCGTTGCGACGTTCGCTGCACGCTCACCGGGGAGGGCGATCACGGTGAGCCCGACGATCACGGCAAGCAGCGCAAGCCAATCCCCGAACCGGACCCACAAAGTCGTGCTCCCCACGCTCATCTGCACCGAGCCGTAGAGAACGGTCGCCTCGAACAGATCCGTGCGAGGGCCGACAGAACCGTCGCCGGTGATGAACGTCGACTTGCCGGTGATCGCCCCCAAAGCCGTGTCGAGACCTATCGCCGCAGCGTTGACCCTGACAAGACCGATCAGTTGGTCTGACGCGGCTGAGTATCCGAAGCTCGACTCGTTGGTCGCGACGATCATGGTCTCAGCACCGGCTCTGACCACCGAGCGCATCGAACGCGCAAACGCTCCCTCGAATGAGATCACGGAGCCGACGGATCCGAACTCGGTCGGGAACACGACCGGATCCCCGCCTGGGACCATGTCCCTCGGAACCTGATCGAGTTGCGGGACGAACCCGAGCAGACCACGCAACGGGACATACTCGCCGAACGGGACCGGATGTCGCTTGTGGTATTCGGCAATGAAGATCCCGTCGGGCGAATACAGGATGTTGAAGTTCACGAACTCGGCGTCACCGACGATCCGGGTACCCGAGATCATGATGTAGGCATCGAGTCTGCGCGCTTGTTCGGCGATCTCGTTCCGGACGGTCTCGTTCTCACCGGGCTCGTACGGCGTGCCGGTCGAGTTCTCGGGCCAAATGACCAGTTCGACGGTGTCGGGTGGAATCGTCTCGGTGAGGGCCAGATGCATCTCGTAGATGCGCCGATTCTCGTTCTGACAGTGCGTTTGCGGACACGGGCTGCTGCCCTGGACGATCGCCGTCCGCATGACCTGGGCCGATGGTGACGGACCGAAGAGTCCCCCACCGATCATGAGGAGGATCACGATGACGGAGGAGTCGACGACCATCCGCCACTGATCCCGCTGCTCGATGAACAAGGCGAGTCCTGACGCAACGGCGACGACCATGACGCTCCACCCCGACGGTCCGATCCACTGCACCGACCCGGAGGCACCCGGCAGCGCAGCGGCGGGGTAACCGATGTCGCCCCATGGAAAGCCACCGAAAGGGAAGTGCCCACGCACGAACTCGAGGATCACCCAACCCCCGATCGCGATGTGCCACCAGCGCCACGGCGTCCAGAGTCGGAACAGCCAAAGCACGAACCCGTACAGACCGGTGAACGTGCCCATCAAGAGCACGAGGGGGAACCATGCGACGAACCCGAGTTGGATCAACCATGTGAGCAGCAGACCGAAGAACACGGCTCCCCATCCGAAACTCAGCATGATCGCGACCGTTGCCTTCTCGACGCTCCGGATGGCGAGAAAGAAGGGCACCGGTGCGACGAACGCGAGCGGTCCGAACCCGACGGGTGGGAACGCCGCCCACATCATGAGGGAGCTGACGGCAACGAGGGCGATGGGAACCATGGCGCATGAGGTTAGGACGAGCGCCCGAAAGTAGGGCATCCGTCGCACCCTCAGGCATCGGCCCGACGCCTACCATCGAAAGCATGGATGATCTTGACGTCGCCATCGAAGCGGCACGAGCTGGTGGCGCGATCGTTGCCGAGGGATTCGGGCGAGGATTCGCAGCGGACTACAAGGCCAAGTTCGACCCTGTCACCGCGATCGACAAGGCGGCGGAGGCGGCGATCATCGACGTCATCACGTCACACCGGCCCGACGATTCGATCCTCGCTGAGGAGTCAGGTGGCAGCGGCGATTCCGGTCGCCAGTGGATCATCGACCCGCTCGACGGCACCGTCAACTTCGTCCACGCGATCCCCCAGGTCTCCGTCTCGATCGCCCTGTATGACGGGGAGGCCGGCGTCGTCGGTGTCGTCTACGACCCGCTCCGCGACGAACTGTTCGCTGCCAGGAGTGGCTCGGGTGCCACCCTCAACGGTTCGCCCATTTCTGTCTCCGCCACAGACACCCTCCAAAGGAGCGTCGTCGCGACCGGCTTCCCATACGACCACGACGTGTACGCCACGGAACTGAGTGTGGTGGTCGGTGAGGTCCTCCGTCAGGTCAATGGTCTCAGGCGTTTCGGATCCGCGGCGCTCGATCTGGTGTGGGTCGCCGCGGGTCGCTTCGATGCGTACTGGGAGCTGGGGATCGCCCCATGGGACGGTGCGGCAGGGATGATCGTGCTGCGCGAGGCCGGCGGAATCGTGACGGATCCCTGGGGTGAGCCCTCGACGCCCCATCGACCTCTGGTTGTCGCAACCAATGCGGTGCTGCACGAACAACTCCGACCGATCATCGAGGAGTTCTGCCCGCCGCATCTGGTACCGCGATGAAACGTGCGGTCACGGCCGACGGGGTGGTGACCGGCGCAGGTCGCATCGGTGACACCATCGTGATCGAAGATGGCAAGGTCGTCGAGGTGGGAACGCGTGCACAGATGGACGTCGGCGGACTGCCCACGCGTCGGTACGACGGTGGGTTTCTGGTGCCCGGGTTCCGCGACGCCCACATCCATGCCATCCCATATGCGAGTCTCCTCGCGGGATGCTCGCTGAAATCGGCGACGTCCATTCCCGATCTGACCGACCGACTGCGCCGATTCGCCGACACATTGCCCGACGACGCCCCGGTTGTAGCGTTCCGTCTCGACGACGAGTCGCTCGCCGAACGACGCCTCCCCACCCGGGACGATCTGGATGCCGCTGTAGCAAGCAAGCCCGTCGTGATCTACCGATACTGCGGGCATGTCGCCGTGGCCAACTCCCTTGCACTCCTCACCTCGGGAATCGACGGCACGACACCCGATCCTGCCGGCGGACTGATCGATCGTGACGACGTCGGAGTACCCACCGGGGTATTGCGGGAGACCGCAATGTCGCTCGTTGCAGACGTCCTCAGTGGCAGTCGAAAGACCTCGCGCAAGGCAGCTGTCGACGGTATGTCCCGGCTCGCGGGACTCGGAATCACATCGATCGGTGCGATGATCGGGTATGGCGGAGACGCATGCCAACTTGACATCGAGGCGGAACTTCTCCGGGAGGTGGCGTCTGAACTCCCCTTGCGTGTGCA
>CAZDIQ010000193.1:0-3384 GCA_964505525.1 uncultured Acidimicrobiaceae bacterium
GACTGTGGACTTGATTCTTGGATCTTGGATCTCCGCAGGCCCCCTACGCTCTCGGCATGCCAGACAGCCGACGTACATTCCGAATCCTGACCTTCGGGTTCATCCTCCTCGGCATCGGCATCAGCGTCACTGCGGTGGCGTGGCCGTCGATATCGGCGGACCTCGGACTCCCCATCGCCGATCTCGGCATCGTGATACTTGTCTACGGCGCGGGATACACGACCGCGACGCTGTCCGGGGGTTGGATAGCCGAGCGGTTCTCATCGAGCGCGATCCTTCGTATCGGGGCGGTCGGTGCAATCGTCGGCCTGGTCGCGGTGGCGCTCACCCCATCGTGGCCCGCGCTGCTGATCGCGATGTTCGCGTTCGGCTTGGGTGGCGGCACGGAAGATGTCGCTACCAACGCCTACGTTGCTGTGCGATACGGACCCAGGGAGATGGGATCGATCCATGGCGTGTTCGGCGTGGGTGCCATCATCGGTCCGCTGCTCGTCACGGCGCTGATCGCAATCGGTGCCTCGTGGCGTCTGTCGTTCGCGGTCCTCGGCGTCGGCCAGCTCGTGTTTCTCATCGCCATTGTCCTTTGGGCACGGAACATCGCGATTCCGACTCGGCGCTCAACGGGCGATACTTCCAAGTTGTCCCTCACCGCTCCGCTCTTGTGGTCCCTGGGGATATTCCTCGCATACGCCGCCGTGGCCGGCACCGCGGGCGTGTGGGCGTTCACGTACCTCACGGAGGATCGTGGATTCTCTGACACGGCATCCGGCGTGATCGTCGCGGCATACTGGACAGCCTTCGCGGCGAGTCGGTTCGCGTACGGCCTCACCAACGACCGCTACGACGCTCACCACATCATGCGGATTTCCATGGCCGGAACCATCGTGAGCCTGCTCGTGTTCTGGTGGAACCCGACGCCCGCGATAGGTGTCATTGCGCTGATCGCAAGTGCGTTCTCCCATGGCGTCTTCTTCCCTGTCCAGATCCTCATGACACCGAGGCGGTTCGGACCGACCCTCGCCTCGTCGGTCATCGGCTACGAGGTGGGGGCTGTCAACGTCGGCAACGCGGTGGTCCCTGCACTCGTGGGAATCCTGGTCGGGTCGATCGGGCTCCAGGTGGTTCCGCCCGTCCTCGTCGTTGCGGCACTCATTCTCACGTTCACCCTCGAGATGCTCGCACGGACACAGCGCGTTGCATTGACGACCACCCAGACAGAAGGCGCCTAGCCCGGTCGGGAGTTGCACATTGCGAGTCGGCGAGTCGACCCACACACCGAATGAATTCGTGTCCCCCAAAGGTCATGGATGGTGCGAGTAACTTGGTGTGAAGAGGCAATCTGCAATGGATGAGCTGATACGCGTGGAAGACATTCCCGTCGTCAGACGGACCGAGGACTTCGATGTGTTCTACCGATCCGAATACCGAGCCGTCTTCGGGCTCGCCATCGTGCTGTCGGGCAACCGAAGCGCGGCAGAGGAGCTCACGCAGGACGCATTTCTCGCCGCATACAAGGCTTGGGACCGCGTCGGACCCATGGACAATCCGGGGGCATGGGTCAGACGGCTCGTCGCCAATCGGTCCGTGTCACGGTTCCGCCGGATGACCAGCGAAGCCAAGGCGCTCGCCAGGATCGGACCACCGATCGAGGTGTCGGGCGCTGCAAGCGAAGCGGCGATCGACATCTGGCAGCAGGTGAGAGCGCTCCCCAAGCGTCAGGCCCAGGTGATCGCCCTGACCTACCTCGAGAACCTTCCACGACGCGACACTGCCTTGATCCTCGAGATATCCCAAGAGACGGTCAAGACACACCTCGACAGAGCCAGAGCCACATTGGCAACCAAGCTGGAAGCCCACAGGATGGCATCACATGGACATTGACAAAGAACTCTCGCGGGCTGCGCAACGGCTTTCGTCGTCGCTCGATCGTGAACCGATCCCGCCATCGCCGAGACCACCTGGTCGACCGTGGTACGCAACCGCCATTGCTGCCTGCGTCCTGACCCTCGGTGTCGTCGGCGTCGTGTACATCGCGACCTCCAATCGGCCGTCGATACCCGCCGCGGCGACAACAACGACCACACTGGACGCACCGACGCCCCAGACCCCGGGGCTGCGCACAATCACGCTCAATGAGCTCACCATGGAGGTCGACGTGCCTGAGGGGTGGCAGGTCGCACCCGAGGTTCTCGCGTCGGCACTCGCTCCCGGGCGTCAGAGCACATTCGAGGTGCTGTCCATCGGGACGTTCGAGATGCGGCCGGGAGGGGAGAACTGCGACTACCTACCCGAGAATGCGATCCGTGACATGGCGCCGACCGACGTCCTCGTCTCGATACGGTTCAACTTCACGCCCTCGACCCACAACGCCCCGAACCTCCACGGTCACATCAAGCCGTGGCCAACCCCGTTCGGTCCGGACAGTTGGCCCCCCGCAGCTGTCGCAAGCAAGGTCGCGGCATGTACGGGAAGGGATGATGTGGACGATCGGTGGGCGACATACAGCCAGGCCGATCAGGAAATCGCCGTGACGGCGATCTTCGGCGACGAGGTCACCGAGGGAACCGTGTCGGAGACCTATGCGGTGATCAATTCCTTCGTCGTCGGCACACTGAACTCCGAGCCGTACGACCCCGGCTACGCCCAGTCGTGGACGATCGAGTACGGACCTGAATGGCATCGGGACGATTCCTATCTCATGCCGGCCTTCGACGAGCAGTCGACCACACTCGCCACGTTCCCGCTTGTGCCGGGTGGACACCTGTGTGCGTACCTGCCGACCAACGCTGTGAATGGGCTCGCGCCCGAAGACGTGTTCGTGTTCATCCGCCTCGTGGGTTCAGAGTTCATCCATTTCGAGGGTCCGATCGGCCCGTATCGACCGGTCGCAGGATTCAACGACGAGACCTTCCCTGCCGAAGGGAGAAACGAGTTCGAGCACTGCTCGCAGCATCCCGGGCTCGAAGCACACACTGGCTACTGGACGATCGACGGCAACCCCGTCTACCTGGTCGTTGCCTTCGGCGACAACGTCCCGGATGACCTGCGTGCGGAAACGTGGGCGATGGTCTCGTCACTCCGGACCGAGCCGGTACCGGCCTCGCGGAACCGTGGAATGTGCATCGCGACCCGGCCGCCCGTCCCCGGCCCCATCCCTCCCGATCCGTGGAACCCGACACCGTCCAGCTCAGAGGTGGTGTGGTACGGAACGCCCGATCTGTGGGCTCCTCTGAGAATCGACGGCATGCACGAGGAACGCCCGAGTATCTGGTGGAGCCAGAACTTCACTGATCCTGCTCGCGAGAGCTCGCCGGAGATCTCCGTCACCTACGAGCGAATCGATCGCACGGGTGTACCCGTCGCCACCGACGGCCCGGGTACCAA
>CAZDIQ010000194.1:0-3327 GCA_964505525.1 uncultured Acidimicrobiaceae bacterium
GCCGTGAGCCGTGAGCTGAAACTGTGGACTGTGGACTGTGGACTTGCTTTGCTTCCTATGCTCGGGAGGATGGACAAATGGTCGGTGTATCGCTCGCTTCCTGATGTCATCGATCCACCGGGATCGGAGGCGGCCGTGCTCGTGCCGCTCTATGAGGATGGCAACGGTGACATAAGGGTCATTCTCACCCGCCGACCCGATCACATGTCATCGCACCCGGGAGACATCGTCTTTCCCGGCGGGCATCGCGAGGGGGGAGAGGAACCCATCGCAACCGCGATCCGCGAGGCGTGGGAGGAGATTCGCCTACCTCCTGAGAGTGTCATCGAGGTCCTCGGCGGATTGGAACCTGTCACGACGCGCAATCGCACCAGACCGATCGTTCCTGTCGTCGTTCGGATAGAACGACCGGGGGAACTCGTGCCAGATCCTGCCGAGGTCGACGTCATCATCGAACCCACGATGGCGGAAATGCTCGACGAATCCGGCTGGGTAACGCGCCCGTGGTTCGGCTACACCTTGTGGTTCTACGAGTTCGAACAGGGAATCCTGTGGGGAGCCACGGCCTTCATGATGCGCGACCTGCTCCGTCACGTACGCTCCCAGACGGACAGCGCTGAGAGCGAGGCACAAGGCGATGCCTCCGATGGTTGACTACGAGCCGCCCGGCCACATGACACCCGACGAGTTCCGCACCCACGGATACGAGGTCGTCGATTGGGTCGCGAACTACATGGAGCATGTGGGTGACCATCCGGTGTTTCCAGACGTCGAGCCGGGGGATATCGCTTCGATGCTCCCTGACCACGCACCCGAGCACGGGGAGCCGTTCGACGCACTCCTGAAAGACCTCGACGACGTCGTCATGCCGGGCATCACACACTGGCAGTCGCCGAATTGGTACGCATATTTCCCTGCCAACACGTCGCCTCCTTCTGTCCTCGCCGAACTCGCTTCGGCAGGTCTCGGCGTCCAGGCGATGTTGTGGTCGACATCACCAGCCGTCACCGAGATCGAGTCAAAGGTGCTCGATTGGCTCGTCGACATGCTCGGGTTGCCCGAGATCTGGAAGTCGGCGGGGCCGGGTGGGGGAGTGATCCAGATGAGTGCATCGGATGCGACCCACGCGGTGCTTGTCGTCGCCCGTCATCAGAACAGGGACAAAGGACACGCGGAGGACATGGTCGTGTACGTGTCGTCACAGGCTCACTCGTCGATCGAGAAGGGCTGCACCGTGGCGGGAATCGGCCATTGCCGCAAGATCGATGTCGATGCCGAGTTCGCGATGGATACGGACGCCCTCAGGGACGCCATCGAATCGGACCTCGCCCTCGGTCTGATCCCGATCGCCGTCGTCTCGGCCATCGGCACCACCGCGACGACCGCCGTTGACCCTGTTGCAGCAATCGGCGAGATAGCCGAGGAGCACGGTTTGTGGCACCACGTCGATGCCGCCTATGCCGGAACCGCCATGCTGTGCGAAGAGTTCCGCAACCACCAGGTCGGCGTCGAAGATGTCGACAGTTACACGTTCAACCCCCACAAGTGGATGATGGTCAACTTCGACTGCAACGTCCTTTGGGTCGCCGACCGTCGACCGCTCATCGACACCCTGAGCATCCTTCCCCCGTACCTGGCCAATGCGGCCTCGAGTTCCGGGGCGGTGATCGACTACCGGGATTGGCATGTCCCGCTCGGCAGGCGGTTCAGGGCGCTCAAGCTGTGGTGGGTGATCCGTAGCTACGGGGTGCAAGGGCTGCGGTCGTTCGTCAGGGGCCACGTAGCGCTGGCGAACGAGTTGGCTACCCGGATTGAAGCCGATGACCGGTTCGAACTTTTTGCTCCGCATCCGTTCGGGCTGGTGTGCTTCACCCACGTCGGTGGCAACGAGGCGACGCTGGCGCTTGCGGCCGCGCTCAACGCGACGGGGAAGGTTGCCGTCACTCCGTCACGGATCGACGGCACAGACTTCATTCGTGTCTCGATCGGACAAACAGCCACCGCGGCGGAGCACCTCGAGGAGCTGTGGACGCTGATTGACTCGAACGCATGAAGCGTGGTTGCTGAGAACTGAGGACAACAAAGAAGAGGTCCCTCGATGGAGGGACCTCTTCTGCGACGGACCCGGGTCAGACGGTTGCGTCTTGAGGGACCCGATCGAACAGCGTGGTGTCAACCATCACGACCGTTTCGTCCTTGCCGCGTGATACCCACACCATGCCGAGTCCGACAAGCCCGAATGCCAGGCCGAGACCAGCGAGGAGTCCGGCGAGGCCGAGACCCATCTGCAAGGTGGAGTGGGTAACCGTTCCGACACCGAGCTCAGCAACCAACCCATGCGCCGTGCCAGTCCATGCCATCTCACGGGCGGGACCCTCGAGCGGGTGGCTGCGATCGAAATCGGTCCAGTACTTTCCGTCGATTGCCACTTCGTAGACACCCGGTTCATAGGTGACTCCGTTGTACTCGACCGTTTCATCGAGAACAACAGTCTGTGTGCCGTTCAACGTGTGATAGGAGACCGTTGCCATCTGGTACATGTACTCGGACGCCGTATTGACGAGTGGATCATTGGGATCGAGATCGCTGGCCTTTGCCGGATACTGCCAGTCATCGACCAGGAGCGACATGATCGCCGCTGCACCCTCGGTCGAACCCCGGTCAACCAATTGTCCGTCCTCGTTGTAGGTGAGCGTGACGTTCTGCGCCTCGCTGAATGCCTGGAGAGCCCGATAGCCGTCTTGTACCTGCATGTAGGCGTATCCGCCGCCGAACAGGAAGGCGACCCCGATCACGGCTACAACTATGCCGAGTGTGCGGAGTCGAGTGGTCATGTTCCTTGCCTCGCTTTCTCAGAACTCGATTGTGATGTTTTTCACAATCTCTTGTGATTCCTTTCACAATGTATCACGACTATCAATATATGTCTAGTAGATAACTAAGAAACTTTCCAACTAGCCACGACGGGGGAGGTGACGAAAGGCGGTGGGTGCGATACCGTGCAGACCATGTCCATCGAAGGCGTGACGGCCGACCTGTCAAAGGCACACGAGAGCGCGAGCCTGATCACCATCCATATGCACGACGGATCAATGACCGAGTACGCGGGTGTCGTCGATTTCCCGAAGAGCGACGGACACGCCAGGGTCCGCATCCAGCCGTACCGCTTGCTGAGTGGCGCACGGCTCGTGACCAAGGGCCGACGTGCACACCTGACGATCAACCAGATCGACTACATCACCGTCTACCCGGACAAAATGGTCCCCTCGCAGTCATAGGACTGAATCAAGTACACAGTCCACAGTCCACAGTGAATACAGAATGCCG
>CAZDIQ010000195.1:0-3294 GCA_964505525.1 uncultured Acidimicrobiaceae bacterium
CCAGGACGCCTAGGCCGGTTGTGCAGCTGCCGCGGTCCGCTTTGCGTAGAGGTATCGGACGATGCCGACGACGAGGTAGGACGTGATGACCGCGACCACCACGGGTGAGATGTTCTCGGGACCGAGGCTCAACGCGATCGCAGCGATGAAGCTCAGGCTCACAGGGGCACGAAGGTAGGAACCCGGCACGGCCGCAAGCATGCACGACACCGCAAGCGCGAAGGGAATCTCGGGAAACATCAGGTACACCGCGACGCCTGAGCTACCACCGATGAAGATCAGTGGGAAGACGTTGCCGCCCATGAAACCCGCTTCGAGGCTGAGGGCGACTGCCACCATCTTCGCTAAGACCGTAGCAACCACAAGCCCGGCTCCCATCCCGAATGCCCCGTCGACAACCGTCCCGAGCTGGGACTGGCCAGCGCCCAACGTAAGGGGGAGGGCGACGGCGATGACCCCGACGACAAAGCCGAACAGCGGACCTCGTACGTACGGGTTGGGAACGAGCTGCGTCAGCCTTCTGGCACCGATGGTTATCACTGCGAATGTCATCATGACAACGGCACTGACAACCCCGAGCGCCACCGCGACTGCAATGTCTGACAACTGGAAGGCGTACTCGGGAAGATCGTACGAACCGAGGAACGTCCGCCCCGCAACCGCGTAGAACAACGCAAAACCGACCGTTGCGGCGATCATCTGAGGAATAATCGCCGCCACATACCTCGTGCGAGGTATCGGGCCGAGCTCGGAAACCATGAATGCCCCGAGAATCGGCGACGTGAACGCGGCCCCGAATCCGCCTGCGATTCCGGTCAGGGTGTAGTCATGACCCGCGTCGTCCTGTGGATATCGGCGCTCCGCGATCCAGGATCCGAGTGCTCCACCCATCACAACCAACGCGAAGGATGGGCCGAGGCTGGCACCGAAGATGGCCGACATCCCTGCCAGCACCACCCACTGGGCTGCGGTCGTGTGATCAACCTCGCCGGCTTCGATCAGCCCCACCCCACCGGGGACCCTGTCGGGAACACGCCAGACCAACCGCAACGACGCCAGTACGAGTCCCCCAACCGTGACAAGAGGAATCCACCACCACTCGCCGGACCACCAATCCGTTCCGGCCTCGCCGAAGATCTCGTCAATCGCGGCTCCTGTGGCACCGAGGTAGACCGTCCCGCAGACCGCACCCGCGATGCCCAGAACAACGGCAAAGCCGAGAAGTCGTCGATACCACGGGAGCTCGAAGGGCAGCACCGCAAGACAATATCACGAGTCGTCGGCGGCTGTGAATCACCGGTGTGCCCCGATTTCATCGGCGAAATCACCGAGGGCGCGCGATACCATCGATGCATCGTCAAACGGGAGTGCCATGAACCGATCGCATGATGCGTGGGTCGAAGTCGGCGAGCAACTCAAAGCCGTCGGCTCGCGGTTGCGCGACAGCTACCAGACGCACGAAACCACCGAACGTGTCGAGCCTCCCAGCCAGGATGATCTCAAGGGTGCCTTCGAGGCACTGGGCGAGTCCGCCACCGCTGCCTTCGGCACGGTTTCTGAGGCCTTCAAGGATCCGGAAATCGCGGCCGGGGCCAAGAAGTCCGTTGCACTGTTCTTTGATGCGTTGGGAGCGACGTTCTCCGAGCTCGGCGCTGAGTTGTCACGCCACGAGATCGACGACGACACAACCGAATCCGAGGACTCATCGCAGACGGAAGGCAACCCGGTCCCAGACCAAGAACCACGCGACAACGACAACTGAACCGACCACGGTTCGACCTGCGTTGCAACGGTAGGTCTGCCATAGTTCGACCTACATCACCGCAGCATCGTCCACCGAACCCGAGGCAGGTCCATGTCCGAAACTGACAACACTCCGTCGACTGCACGCTGGTACGCGATCCCGACCGCAGATGTGGCGAAACAGCTCGGAACCGATGTCGACCACGGCCTCGCGCCCGACGAGGTGGAACGACGTCTCGCCACCTATGGACCGAACGAGATCGCAAGCGAACCCCCTCCCACCCTCTGGGAGACGGCGAAGGGGCAACTCGCAAACCCGATGAACATCATGCTCCTGATCGTGAGCGTCGCGAGCCTTGCAATCGGACAGATTCCTACCGGACTCGTGGTCGGTGCGCTGGTTTCCTTCAATGTGATCATGGGGACAAACCAGGAACGCAAAGCAATGGCGAGTGTCGAGGCGCTGGCTCAACTCCAGGTCCCCACGGCCCGCGTACGCCGCTCCGACAGGGTCGAGGAGGTCGACGCCAGTGGCCTTGTCCCTGGCGATGTCCTGCTCCTCGAAGCCGGCGACATCGTTCCTGCCGACGCCCGCATCGTGAGCTCAGCCTCGCTCGAGGTGCAGGAGGCGTCGCTCACCGGTGAGAGCGCTCCGATCGCCAAGGACGCCGGGGTATTGCCCGACGAGGAGACTTCCCTCGGTGATCGGACGAACCTCGTCTTCCAGAACACCCAGGTCACGCGAGGCTCGGCGTCGGTCGTTGTTTTCGCCACCGGTGCCGAAACCCAGATGGGGCACATCGCGGACATGGTGGCCGCGACGAAGAGGACGAAGTCGCCTCTCCAACTCGAGCTGGACAGTCTCACCAAGATCTTCGGGATTCTTGCGTGGAGCGCCGTCGCGATCATCGCGATCGTGGGCATCGCAAGAGGCCAGGAATTCGAAACGCTCGTGTTGTTGGCGATCTCCACCGCCATCTCGGCCATCCCCACCGGGTTACCGACATTCGTCCAATTGATGCTGTCGTCGGGTGCACAGCGTCTCGCCGAGCACAAGGCCGTCGTCAAGTCCCTCACCGATGTCGAAACGCTCGGCGGAACCACGGTCATAAACTCTGACAAGACCGGGACCCTCACGATGAACGCCATGACGGCTACCACGATGCTCACGGGTGGCGAGTGGTACACCATCGAGGGCGGTGGCTACGCAAAGGCCGGGGCCATCAGGGGTGCCGCTGGAACTGCGACACCCGACTTCACGAGACTCGCACTCGGGTTGACGCTCTGTAGCGATGCAACAGTCGCCGATGACGAAACCATCATCGGCGATCCGACGGAGGCAGCGCTGGTGGTCTTGGCCGCGAAGGCCCACGTGGACGCTGAGCAGACCAGACGGACGATGCCAAGGCTTGCCGAGGTGCCGTTCGATTCCGAGTACAAGTTCATGGCCACCTTCCATGAAGTCCCCCCCAACGCGGCACCCGGGCTCGAGAACTTCTCGCACTTCATGGCTGTGAAAGGTGCCCCCGATGTTGTCATCGACCGCTCCTC
>CAZDIQ010000196.1:0-3279 GCA_964505525.1 uncultured Acidimicrobiaceae bacterium
CCATCGTCCCAATATTCACATGCGGCTTCGACCGCTCAAACTTCTCTTTACCCATTTCGGATCTCCTATTCGCCTCTGACCTTGGCCACGATTTCTTGTGCGGCCGCAGTCGGTACTTCTTGATATGAGTGGAACTGCATCGAGTACTGCGCTCTGCCCTGGGTCCTCGATCGGAGGTCGCCCACGTAGCCGAACATCTCGGCAAGCGGGACGAGCGCATTGACCACCTTGGATGGTCCACGTGACTCCATCGATTCAACCTTTCCACGACGTGCGCTGATGTCACCGATGACATCGCCCATGTAGTCCTCGGGTGTGACGACCTCGAGGGACATCACGGGTTCGAGGAGTTTGACCCCTGCGGTTTTGGCCGCTTCCTGGATGGCCATCGATCCTGCGATCCTGAAAGCCATTTCATTGGAGTCCACTGCGTGGCTTGACCCGTCGATGAGACGGGCCCTGATGTCGACAAGCGGGTATCCGGCGAGCACACCGCTGTCGAGGGCTTCACGCATGCCCTTCTCGACGGCACCGATGTACTCACGCGGGACGTTTCCGCCCTTGACAGCATCTTCGAACTCGAAACCGGAACCCGGCTCGAGCGGAAGGAGATCGATGACAACATGGCCGTACATACCGGAACCACCGGTCTGGCGCTTGAACTTGGCATCGATCTTCTCGACGGGGCGCTTGATCGTCTCGCGGTACGCAACCTGCGGACGACCGACATTGGCCTCGACCTTGAACTCACGGAACAACCGATCGACGATGACCTCGAGGTGGAGCTCGCCCATGCCCTCGATGATGGTCTGACCCGTTTCCTCATCGGTGTGTACCTGGAACGTCGGATCCTCTTCCGCAAGGCGACCGAGACCCGTACCGAGTTTGTCCTGGTCGGACTTGGTCTTCGGTTCGATCGCAACGGAGATGACCGGATCGGGGAAGGTCATCGACTCGAGCTGCACGGGGTGGTCCGACGCCGAAAGCGTGTCCCCGGTCTTCGTGTGCTTCATCCCCACGGCGGCGACGATGTCGCCGGTCATGATTTCGTCGATGTCTTCCTGCTTGGCCGCATGCATCCGCAGGAGTCGACCGAAGCGCTCCCGCTTGCCGTTGGTCGTGTTCGTCACGGCGTCGCCCTTGTCGGCACGACCCGAGTACACACGCAGGTAGGTGAGCTTGCCGACGTACGGGTCGGACATGATCTTGAAAGCGAGAGCTGAGAAGGGTTCCGAGTCGAGTGCCTTGCGCTCGATGGACTCTTCCTCGTTGCCCGGCTTGAAACCTCGCATCGGAGGGAGGTCGACCGGGGAAGGCAGGTACTGGTTCACAGCGTCGAGGAGTGGCTGGACGCCCTTGTTCTTGAATGCTGTCCCCAACATGACGGGGACGAAATCACGGTTGATCGTTCCCTTGCGGATGACCGAGCGGATCTCATCAGGAGTGAGGTCCTCCTCAAGGAGGTACTTCTCCATGAGGTCCTCATCCTCGGCTGCCACGACGTTGAGCATCTTGTCGTGCCATTCAGCGGCTTGATCCACGAGTTCTGCGGGGATCGCGGTCCGCTCCCACTTCACGCCGTCGTCGTCGTGCCACAGGATTGCCTCCATCTCGACGAGATCGACGACACCGATGAACTCGGACTCGGATCCGATGGGGATCTGGATGGCAACCGGGTTTCCGCCGAGACGATCGACGATTGATTGCATCGCTGCGAAGAAATCGGCACCGATGCGGTCCATCTTGTTGATGAAACAGATACGGGGTACGCGGTACTTGTCCGCCTGGCGCCAAACCGTCTCGGATTGGGGTTCGACACCGGACACGGCGTCGAACACGGCCACGGCACCATCGAGAACCCGAAGGGATCGCTCGACCTCGACGGTGAAATCGACGTGGCCGGGCGTGTCGATGATGTTGATCGTGTGACCGTCCCACAGACATGTGGTGGCGGCGGACGTGATCGTGATGCCGCGCTCTTGCTCCTGCTCCATCCAGTCCATGACAGCCGCGCCCTCATGGACCTCACCGATCTTGTGGGTGCGGCCCGTGTAGTAGAGGATCCGCTCGGTCGTCGTCGTCTTACCCGCGTCGATGTGGGCCATGATTCCGATGTTGCGGATTGTCTCGAGTGGGATGGTTCTAGCCATGTGTGTTACCAGCGATAGTGGGCGAAGGCCTTGTTGGACTCGGCCATCTTGTGGATGTCTTCACGACGCTTCACGGCCGAACCGGTACGGTTGGCAGCGTCAAGGATTTCATTTGCGAGGCGGTCCGACATCGTGTTCTCGCGGCGCTTGCGGGCGAATTCGACGAGCCAGCGCACCGACAGGGTCTGAGCACGGCGGGGACGGACCTCGACGGGCACCTGGTATGAGGATCCACCGACGCGACGCGTCCGGACCTCCATGGAGGGCCTGATGTTGTCGATCGCACGCTTGAGGACGGGAAGCGGATCGGAACCGGTACGACGCTCGACCGTGTCCATTGCGGTGTACACGATGCGGCGAGCCGCACCCTTCTTGCCCTTGAGGAGGACCTTGTTGATGATCTGGGTGACGAGGACGGACTGGTAGACCGGATCCGGTTCGAGTTTGCGTACCTCTGCTGGGGCCCTACGCATTTACGACTCCTTCTTTGCGCCGTAGCGCGAGCGAGCCTGCTTGCGGCCGTCGACGCCTGCTGCGTCGAGTGCGCCGCGGATGACTTTGTAGCGAACACCGGGGAGGTCCTTCACACGTCCGCCACGGACGAGGACGATCGAGTGTTCCTGGAGGTTGTGTCCCTCGCCAGGGATGTACGCGGTGATCTCCATACCTGAGGACAGACGCACACGGGCGACCTTCCGAAGTGCCGAGTTCGGCTTCTTCGGGGTCACGGTGTACACGCGGGTACACACGCCGCGGCGTTGTGGGGACCCGGCGAGACCGACGGTCCTCATCTTCTTCGGCTTTGGCTTCCGGCCTTGTCGGACCAGTTGCTGCACGGTTGGCACTTGCGTTTCCGTCTCTCTTCTCGGCGCACTCCGACCCGCACCCGGGTATCGGAGTTCTGACGAACGAAAATCGGCACCGCTGCGAGGCGCAGCTGAGCCGATCCCTGTGATGAACCTCTTCCGACACAACAGCATCCGAGGATGCCTCAGGGTATCAGCGGGTTCGGTCTGGGGTAAACCTGAACGGGAGTATATCGCACGCCATTCCTAACGCGCAACAAAGAATGGCCCACGGGGCCATCCACCGCCTCGGTTCGTTGCAAGACGATAACACAGGTTTCAGC
>CAZDIQ010000197.1:0-3250 GCA_964505525.1 uncultured Acidimicrobiaceae bacterium
AGGGTCCAGAACGCAAGCCCGTCGAAGTCCTGGATCTCGACCTCGTCGAGCGGAGAGGAGGCGTGTAGTTGAGCGAGCGCCTCTGCCGCACCCATTGATAGGTCCATGAAACCGAAGTCCCAACCCGGTGCGACGACGGGCCGTGCGATGACGATGTCCGGGTCGTCCGGTGCGTCGTCGATGTCGGCACACAGCACGATGGACACCCGATCCCCCCGCTCACGCAGGAGAGCGCTCAGTGATCCGAAGAGCACTCCTGCCCCGCCGGTCGTATACGGCGCAAGCTCGGTGGTCACGAAGGCGTAGTGTCTCACGACGGCACCCGCAATCGATCGATCGAAGCGAGTCGGTCGCGTAGCGGAGCGATCCGCTTGCTCCAATCTGCCTCTGCACCCGCTGCGATCCGCTCCTTGCGCCCGTGTGGGTCGGCGCTTGAGGCCACCGCGTCACGGAGCAGCCGGGCAAACTCTTCCGGGTCGTCCGAGGTGGCGACGAGCGGATGGTCGACGCACGCTGGAAGGGGCGTCGCCACCACGGGAACACCTGCGGCGAGGTATTCGTACATCTTGAGCGGACTCACCGCTCGGGTCATGTCATCGACGACGAACGGCACGATCCCGACATCGAACGACGAAACATACGACGGCATGTCGTCGCTTGTGCGCGGTCCCACGAAATACACGTTCGGCAGGTCGACCAATCGGTCCGCATCCTTCGCCGAACCAGGGTCAACCGGGCCGACGACAGCGAATGAGAACTCCGGACTCGTCCGGGCGACCTGCTCGAACAGGACGAAATCGAACCACCGCGACACCATGCCGTGGTATCCGATGACGGGACCGGGGATTTCCTCCATGTCGTGGGGTTTCGGTCCCGGTTCGGAGAATCGTGCCGATTCCACTCCGTTGTCGATGAAGAGGATGTCGCCGCGCTCATCCGAGTGGGTGTCCACGAGAACCGGGGATGACGCGATGACGACGTCCGCCTGGGTCATGATCGGCGCGTGATGGGTCCGGACCCTGCGTGACTCGGGAACTCCGACCTCGTCGGCGTCGAATATCGACAGATCATCGAGGATGTCGTAGACGATCACCGGATCGTCGAACCGATCGAACATCGTGCGAACGGGTGCGAAGTGCGCATAGAGGATGACCCCGGACTTCGGGGTGGATGCCAGGGTCGGCACGATGTGCACATCACCGACCTTCCTCGGCGCCTTCTCGCTCGGATCGACGAAGTACACGCTGTGCCCGGCGTCGGCGAACGCCTGGATGATGTATTGCGGTCGCTGACGCATCGTGTCCCACTGCGCCCAGGTCGGCGGGTACACGACGGCGCGGAGTTCTCCTGGGAGCGGACCGTCGATCTTGGGTTCACCCGCAAGACGGTCACGCACGCGGGACGTGCCGGGAACCTTCTTCAGGAATCGACGGGCGGGGGCGGGTAGTCGGCGAACCAAAGCCGTGAGGCGTGCCATGTCAGCCAGTCACCCAGCCCGACAGGCGCGGTGCGGGTCTCGGTTGTTCCACGGCCCGCTCCTCGCTCAATTCGCTCCCCAACCTCGGTTGCAGCGATGATACCGGCGCGGGCACCGCGGCCCCTACTGCCCGAACACACCTTTGACGGGTTGGGCGGTTCCGCCTGACTCCCCGAACGAGATGGTGTGATTCGCAGCCCCTGCGGAGTTGTGGAGTCGTATGTACCACGTGCCGTTGGAAGGCCGATACAGGGCAACGGTGTCCTTGCCGTCACCGTTCCAATCGCCGGCCAACGGGATGTCGCCCGGTGCGCCATAGATGAACTGCTCGTCGGCGTTGCCTCCACCGAGCTTCCACTTGAGCAACACGAGCCCGTTTGACGGTCGGCGAAGTCCGATCTCGTCGGTGCCGTCACCATCGAAATCGCCGACGAACGGGATGTCGCCCGGATCACCGAATTCGAAGAAGTAGTCGGCCGCACCCAGTCCCTTGCCGTTCTCGCCGAGAGTATTGATGATGTAGATTCGGTGCTCGGACCTGCGGTACAGGCTCACCGAATCGCACCCGTCACCGTCGAAGTCGCCGACGAGCGGCACGTCCCCCGGATTCCCGAAGAAGAACTCCCTATTGGCGGTGCCTTGGGTGTTGGTCTGTCTGAGGTAGACGAAACCGTCAGACCTGCGATACAGACCGGGTGTATCGATCCCGTCGCAATCCCAGTCCCCGGAGAACGGGACGTCACCGGGATTGCCGTAGTAGAACTTGGCCGTTGCCGGGCTCGAACGAGCGCGATCGGCGAGCGACCAGACGCCGCCCTTGTCGACGAACCCTATCGACTCGCACCGCTCGGGTCCGATGCACTTCGGACCAGCATCCGGTGGGACGGTGGTGGGAACCTGGAACCAGCGGTCAGGAGCACCGGGGGAATTCCCTCCGAGCGCAATCGTCAGAGAAGAACCCGTGAGGACGAACAGATCGTCCCTGCCATCGCCGTCATAGTCGGCGACCTCGAAGAGCGACGTGGGTGTCATCGATACCGCCGGCGAATAGGCAGCGGTTCCGCCCGTGGCCAGCCGGACCCTGAGGGCCGGCGCGCCTCCGTTCGCAATCGCGTAGACGTCGGCCTTGCCGTCCATGTCGAGGTCGCCGGTGGCGAAGTGCCATGCGTCGGTCGTCCCCGAAACGAGCGGAAGGCTGGCGACGACGCTCGAGAAGTTCCCTGCGGAACCGTATACGGAGAAGGCGGACCCTGAGAGTGCGTAGACGTCGGGGCGGTAATCCTGATCGAAGTATCCGAGGAGCAGCTTGCCGACGCCCGACGGAATGCTGGTCGTGACCGTGATCTTCGACTTGTGATCCGAGATGCCGGTCCACACCTCGAACCTGATGGTTGAGCCTGAGCGATCGGCGACCCACGAGTCGGCGATGCCGTCGAGGTCATAGTCGCCGATGAGGACCTCGGGACCACCTGACCCCGCGTTCGAGCGGAATGCGATCTTGCTGTAGTTGCCCACGGCGCCGGATGCCTCGATGAGGCCGTTGGGATCGGCGCGGACGATGTCGGGTGAGCCCTCCCCCGTCATGTCGGCAACCGTCATCGAAGAGCTCGAAGCCGCCACGGCTGAGGTGAACCCGAGGATCTTGGGAGTGAAGTTGTTCGCCGCCGTGATGGGACCGTACGGCGCGGGACGAGCGGGATATCCCGGCGTCTCGGTGGGACCGCTCCACGAGAAGTGCATGGCATCCTTGGCATCGATCCACGATCCACCCCA
>CAZDIQ010000198.1:0-3188 GCA_964505525.1 uncultured Acidimicrobiaceae bacterium
GCCTCAGGGTCGCGCTCGACATCCTGATACTGATACGGGACCTCGTTGCGCCCGAGGAACTTCCTGACCTCGTACGTCGTGGGCGACCAGGAGGTACCGAGCACCCGGATGCCGTCGAACGGGGCACCAACCGTGGCGTTCCAGTCGGCGAGGACATCGTCGAGAATCGGGTAGAGCTTCTCGTCGGGCGGCTCCCACGGTTTGAGCAGGTAGTGGTCGATCCCCACGTCGTTGATCGCCTGGATCGCCGCGTCGGTGTCGGCATAGGCGGTGAGGAGGAGTCGGCGTGACTGGGGGAACACCTTGATGGCTTCGACGAGGAATTCCGTGCCGGTCATGTCCGGCATCCGCTGGTCGACGACGAACAGTGCCACGACGTCGCCGCGGGCCTGGATCTCCGTTACGGTCTCGAGCGCCTCGGGACCGGAGGCCGCAGCGATGATCTGGTAGTCGCCCCCGTATTGTGTTCTGAGGTCGCGTCGGATCGCCGCAAGAACCTGCGGATCATCGTCGACTGCCAGAACAATCGGCTTGCTCATTTCGGTGTCTCGACCCCTCTCCCTCCAACTTGTCCGAGCCTACTGACGGTTTCGCCCGTTTGTTGGTGGCCACTCGCTAAGTTGGCTGCGTGTCCGAGCAACAATCGCCCTCCGATTTCCGACTCGTCGTCCTCGGGGCCCGTGGATCCATCCCGGTGTCGGGTCGTGAGTTCACGAAGTACGGTGGTTCGACCGCCTGTGTTGCGATCGCCCGCGGTCCGTCGGTGGTGGCGCTCTTCGATGCAGGCACCGGGGTCATGGCGCTCCCCTCGTACGGGTTGGTGCTCGATGGGGCGGTGCCGGTATTTCTCACGCATTACCACTGGGATCACATCCAGGGGGTCTCGATGCTGAGCGAGGTGTGGACCGGAGCATGCTCGTTCACCTTCCACGGTCCCGGCAACCCGCGTGAGACGTTGACCGAAGCCATCCGCCCCCCGTGGTTCCCGGTTGCGCTCGAAGATGCGCCTGAAGTGGTCGCGTACGAGCCGCTCGACGGTCCGGTCGATGTCGGGCCGATAACCGTGACGTCGTTTCCCGTCCAGCATCCCCAGGGTGGTGTCGGCTATCGCATCGACGGTCCGGGTGCAAGTGTTGCGATCGTCACGGATCACGAGTCCACGCCCGAGTGTGATGCTCTGATCGCCGAGGCCATCATGGGCGTCGATGTCGTGATCCACGACGCCCAGTACCTGCCCTCGGAGGCGGGGGCCCATGTCGGATGGGGTCACTCCACCTGGGAGAATTCGGTGGCCATGGCCGAACGGATCGGTGCGAAGAAGTTGGTGCTCACGAGTCACGCTCCTGGCCGCACCGACGACGACGTCGACGCGATGCTTGTCGCTGCCCGCGCCGAATTCGCCGACACCGTCGCAGCAGGTCCGGGGCTGGAACTCCCACTTTGAAGATTGCGGGAATCCGGCCGCCGCGTCTTCGGACCCTCGATGAATCCGACCGGAGCGCGACCTGGCTCGAGCTCTTCTACGACCTTGTCTTTGTTGCCGCCGTGGCGGTCCTCGGTACGCGGCTCGTCGTCGACCTGTCATGGGAAGGATTGCTGTCCTACGCCGCGTACTTTGCGCTCCTGTGGTGGCTGTGGGCGAGCCATACGTTCTACGCCGACCGGTTCGACACGGACGACCTGGTGTACCGGCTTCTTGCGGGTGTCCAGATGGTTGCGATCGCTGTCATCGCCGCCTCGCTGTCCATCGATTCCGGGTCGACGCTCGCCTTCTCCATCGGGTACGCGTTTGCGAGGCTGACGCTGCTTGCGTTGTACGCCAGGGCGTACCGACATGTCGGTCCCGCCCGGGTTCTGTGTGCCGGCTACCTCAAGGGGATCGGTGCGGCGGCGGTGGTGTGGATTGCCGCGATCTTCGTTCCTCCGCCCGCCCGATTCTGGGTTTGGGGTCTTGCGCTCGCCATCGACCTCGCGACCCCCTATGTGATGCGTCGCGAACAGGCACGGGTCCCGCTCGATGTCTCCCACCTCCCCGAGCGATTCGGTCTGTTCACGATCCTCGTGCTGGGGGAGTCGATCGCCGCCGCCATCGTCGGACTCGGTCACGTGCACTGGGATGTGCTTGCCACCGCGACCGCCCTCGTCGGTGTCATCGTTGCGTCGGGCCTGTGGTGGGTCTACTTCGACAACCTCGATGGATCCAACGTGCGTCGCAGGGGTGATGCGCGGAACTGGCGGCCCACGGTGTGGATCTACACGCACCTTCCGCTTGCGATCTCGATCGCTGCTGCCGGAATCGGGGTCGAGCACGCCATCATCGGTGCCTTGCATCCCGAGGAGTGGCACGACGCCGAACGCTGGCTGCTCGTCGGGTCGGTCGGTCTCGCGCTGGCGTCCATGGCCGTGATCCTGCAAGCCTCCATGCACCCAGATGACCGCGACCGGGTGAACATCATCACCGCACGCCTCATCGGCGCGGTCGCGCTGGTGGTGATAGGTCTCATCGGCGTTGTCGGCCCCTTTGGCACGGTCTGTCTTGTCACAGCCGTAGTCATAGCCCAGGTGGCAGCCGATCTCGTCCTGACAAACCGACCTGCCGCGGGCTGAGTGTCACGGCGCTTCGGAGGATTCTTACGGTTTGAGGTGGAGCGGGTCATCGATGGATGACGGGTCGCTGATGGCGAGCTGGATCAGTTCTACAACCTCGTCGAGGGACTCGAGAACCTCGAAGTCGGCGACCCGCAGCACGAACCATCCGTTGCGGTGGAACCATCCATCTCGAGCGGCATCGCTGACGGCGTCGTGTGTCGAGTCGTCCACCTCGATGATCATGCGCAGTTGTCTGCATGAGAAGTCGGCAATGTACGGCCCGATCGGGTCCTGTCTCCTGAACCTGACCCCGAGTGTCTTGCCCATGAGTTCGCGCCACAGTCGGAGCTCCGCCAAACCCGGATCACGGCGATTCACCCGAGCAAACCGAACGAGGTCTGATCGATCCATCCACGACAGGTATCACGTCTGAACGCCGAGTTCAACCGTCCTCTCCGTTCTTCGTGTCCCCTTCAGGGTGATGCTTCGCGCCTTGTGGCCCGCAGCCCGCTCGCGTCTCCGCGTCCCCCCTGTATGGACCCGAGCCATGGGATACAGGCGTGCGGGGACATGGGTTACAGGTGTGCGGGGACATGGGT
>CAZDIQ010000199.1:0-3180 GCA_964505525.1 uncultured Acidimicrobiaceae bacterium
TGCCCCCCTGGCTCGCAAGCTCGCCCGTCCCCCCTGAAGGGAGGACGCGAAGACACGGGACCTTGTGTGCCCGAACCTGCATCCCCCGTCCCCCTGAAGGGAGGACGCGAAGACACTGTGTACTTGGACCTTGTGTGCCCGAACCTGCTTCCCCCGTCCACTATCTTTCCCCTATGGCAATCAGGTCTGATCAGGGCATCGTGCTGCGGGGGTATCCGTTCGGGGAATCGCATCGGGTTGTGGTGTTGTTGAGCCCGAATCACGGGAAGCTCAGGACCGTTGCCAAGGGGGTGCGCAAGACGAAGAGTCGGTTCGGTGGTCGACTCGAACCCATGACCCACGTCGACCTCGTGTTGTACGAGGGCAAGAATCTCGACACGATCACGCAGGTCTCGGTGATCAACGGATTTCCCAACGTCCGGAACGATCTCGATCGCGTCCTTGCGGCAGGGACGATGATCGAGGTCGTCGATGCGGTCGTCCAGGAGGATGATCCCTCCCTGCGGATGTTCCTGCTCCTCCAACGAGGATTGACCGTCCTCGACGCCGGTCAACCTCACCCCGACCTCGTGACGGCATTCCTCCTCAAGGCCGCCGATATCGTCGGCGTCGCCCCCGCCCTTGACAATTGCGCCGGTTGCGGTTCACCCGGTCCACTCAAACGTTTCAGCTTCTCGGAGGGTGGCTCGGTGTGCGAACAGTGTCGGACATCGGGTGCGTATGCCCTCAGGGCCGGCATCGTGCCGTACCTCGCCAGCATCGCGAAGGCGGACATCCACAACCTGCCTGACCCCGACCCGACGATGACCCTCGAAGCGCTCGGAATCACCAAACGTTTCATGGAGCACCACCTCGAACGCCGCATCGAGTCGCTCGCGGTCCCGAATGTCTGAGGACCTTCTCGAAGCGTTCGAGGCGATGAGAGCCACCGTTGATCCTGATCGGATCCCGCGACATGTCGGGATCATCATGGACGGCAACGGTCGGTGGGCCAATGCCCGTGGTCTGCACCGAACCCAGGGACACGCAGCAGGCGAGCCCGCGTTGTTCGACGTCGTCCACGGCGCGCTCGCTCTCGGGATCGAGTGGCTGACCGTGTATACGTTCTCGACCGAGAACTGGGCCCGCGATTCCTACGAGGTCGAGTTCCTCATGCAGTTCAACGTCGATCTGCTCGAGCGACGTCGTGACGAACTCGATGAGCTCGGTGTCCGTGTCGTGTTCTCGGGCGATCGGACAGATCCACGGATCCCACCCGAGGTGCTCAACCGGATGGTGATCGCCGAGCAGCAGACGTCGGGCAACGGCAAGATGACGATGGTGTTCGCGTTCAACTACGGGGGGCGTGCCGAGATCGTCGATGCGGTACGGTCAATCGCCCGACTCGTCAGCGACGGCGCCGTCGATCCAGCGGATATCACGCAGGATCTGATCGCCGACCACCTCTACGTTCCCGGCATGCCTGATCCCGATCTCGTCATCCGCACGAGTGGCGAACAGCGGACATCGAACTTCCTCCTTTGGGAGGCGGCATACTCCGAATACGTGTTCACCCCGGTGCTGTGGCCCGAGTTCGACAGGGTCGAGTTGGCTCGATGCATTGCGGAGTATCAGAACCGTGAACGGCGGTTCGGTGGGGCAGAGGATGCATCCTTGACCGAGGGCGATGGGTAGCCTGCGCAATCCCCATATCAGGAGCACGCATGCCAGCTGACTTCGACACCATCGTCAACCTCGCCAAGAAGCGGGGTTTCGTTTTCCAGTCGTCCGAGATCTACGGCGGTCTTCGCAGCGCGTATGACTACGGGCCACTCGGCGTCGAGGTCCTGCGCAACGTCAAGGAGCAGTGGTGGCGTTCGATGGTGCAGATGCGAGACGACGTCGTCGGACTCGACAGCGCGATCCTGCAGTCACCTGAGGTCTGGGTCGCATCGGGCCATGTCGCGTCGTTCTCGGACCCGCTCGTGGAGTGCCGTGAGTGCAACGCGCGACATCGCCTCGACAAACTGGCCGACCCGAACAAGTGCCCGACCTGTGGGAACAGCGGCACGTTCACCGAGCCCAAGGAATTCAATCTGATGTTCAAGACCCACATGGGTCCGATCGAGTCAGAGGACAACCTGGTGTATCTGCGACCCGAGACCGCCCAGGGCATCTTCATCAACTTCGAGAATGTCCGGCGCACCGCACGCATGAAGCTCCCGTTCGGTATCGCCCAGATCGGCAAATCGTTCAGGAACGAGATCACTCCAGGCCAGTTCGTTTTCAGGACGCGCGAGTTCGAGCAGATGGAGATGGAGTACTTCGTGCACCCCAACGACGCTGCCGATGCGTATCAGGAGTGGGTGGAGACACGCAGGCAGTGGTATCTCGACCTCGGGATGACTCCCAACAACCTCCGTCTGCGTCAGCACGATGCCGAAGAACTCGCCCACTACGCAGCGGGCACACACGATGTCGAGTACCTGTTCCCATGGGGTTGGGACGAGCTCGAAGGCATCGCCAACCGCACCGACTTCGACCTCAAGGCGCACATGGAGCGCTCCGGGGAGGATCTCACCTACTTCGATCAGGAGGCGGATGAACGGGTCGTCCCGTTCGTCATCGAACCCGCGGCAGGTGCGACGAGGACCACATTCGCGTTCCTCATCGATGCGTACACGGAGGAGGAGGTCAACGGCGAGAGCCGGGTCGTCCTCAAACTCGACCCGCGTCTAGCACCGATCAAAGTCGCCGTGCTCCCGTTGTCGAAGAAGCCCGATCTCGTGGAAACCACCCACAGGATCGCCAATGCCATCCGCGGGCGTTGGCCAATCGAGATCGACGTGACCCAGAGCATCGGGCGTAGGTATCGCCGCCAGGACGAGATCGGCACACCGTTCTGTGTCACCGTCGACTTCGATTCGCTCGAAGACGGTCAGGTCACCGTGAGGGACCGCGACACGATGGCCCAGGACAGAATCGCCATCGACAACATCGAGACCTACCTGGCGGAGCGGTTGCCCAGATGAGTTGACAGTCGCTCTGGGCTCTTAGCTCCTGGCTCTTGGCCAGCACGGTGCCCTGCTGGCGGAAAGCGGAAAGCGGAAAGCGGAAAGCGGTGAGCGGAAAGCGCACAGCGCCTCCGCGAGTACGCTCTCGGTCATGGCCTACGCACGTGATGACATCGATCTGGTTCGG
>CAZDIQ010000200.1:0-3170 GCA_964505525.1 uncultured Acidimicrobiaceae bacterium
TCTGTCCTCTGTCCTCTGTCCTCTGTCCTCTGTCATCTGTCATCTGTCGCCTCGCGTTTCGAATCAGTCCGATCAGGAGACCGTCCGAGACCGCGGTCCAGGACGCGTCGATGATGTTCTGGTGGACGCCGACGGAACCCCATGAGGTCTCCGCATCGGAGTGCTCGGTGATGACCCGCACACGAGCGCTGGAACCGTCCGAGCTGTCGAGGTCCCGCACGCGGTAGTCGGTGAGCTTGATCCCTGTCACCTCCGGGTAGCGATCGACGAGACCGGCGCGAAGAGCCCGATCGAGGGCGGACACGGGGCCGTCGCCCTCACTCGTGGACACGATGCGTTCGCCGTCGACGATCACCTTCACCGTCGCCTCCGCAAACACCTCTCCTCCACGGCTCTCGACGAAGACGCGGTACGACTCGATTTCGTAGAAGTCCTGGCGCCATCCGGATGCCTCGCGAGCCAGAAGCTCGAAGGACCCATCGGCGGTCTCGTACGAGTACCCGAGGTGCTCCTTCTCCTTGATCGTGTCGACGACGCTTTGTGCCTGCTCCGATGTCAGATCGAAACCTGTCATTTCCTCTGCCTTCGCAAGGATCGTCGAACGACCCGCCAGCTCGGAGACGACAACCCTCGTCCGGTTGCCGATCGTGGCGGGAGCCATGTGCTCGTAGGCATCGGGCTTTCGGGCCAGGGCAGACGTGTGCAGACCGGCCTTGTGGGTGAACGCTGAATCGCCCACGTACGGGAGGTGCGGGTCGAGCGTGAGGTTCACGACATCGGCGATGTTGTGCGAGATCCGCGTCAGGCGGTCGAGCCGATCGGCAGGGACGGTCTCGTATCCCATCTTCAACGACAGGTTGGGGATCACCGAGCACAGGTCCGCGTTGCCCGTCCGCTCCCCATACCCGTTGACGCACCCCTGCACCTGGAAGACCCCGCCGCGCACGGCAGTCAACGAGTTCCCGACCGCCAACCCGGTGTCGTTGTGGAAGTGGCAACCGAACGTGCCATCGGACACCGCTTCCGTGACCTCGCCGACGATCCGTTCGACTTCGTGCGAGAGGAATCCGCCGTTCGTGTCGCACAGAACCAGTCGGGTAGCGCCTGCGTCGTGGGCCGCTTGGAGCACTGCGAGCGCGAACTCGGGGTTCGTGCGGTACCCGTCAAAGAAGTGTTCGGCATCGAAGAACACCTCCTTGTCGTGTGATCGGAAGAACGCAACCGTGTCCGCGACCATCGCGACGGCTTCGTCGAGCGACGTACGAAGGGCGTGTTCGACGTGATAGTCCCAAGACTTTCCGACCAGACAGACCGTGTCGGTCTCGGCCGCAAGCAAGGCGTTGACCTGCTCGTCGTTGCCCGCAGGAACGCCAGCCTTTCTGGTCGCTCCGAATGCGACAAGCTTTGCGTGCTTCATGTCGAGTTCCTTGAGCGCCATCTGGAAGAACTCGTCTTCCTTCGGGTTTGCACCCGGCCAGCCCCCTTCGACGTACGCGACCCCGAGGTCGTCGAGGAGGCGGCACACCGCAAGCTTGTCCTTGGGGGTAAGTGAGATGCCCTCCTGCTGTGTTCCGTCCCGCAGGGTGGTGTCATAGATTTCGACGGTCTGTGTCATGGGTGCTCCAAAGAAAGAACCCTCCGGGATTCGGAGGGTTCGACAGCGCACACGCGTTTCGCGTGGGCGCCCTACGTAATGATGATGGTGGTTGCGGTCTGCATGTGACCAACGAGTATCGCCGTGGACCGCACCGAACGCAAGTTTTCGGGCGCATTTCCAAGATTGTTCGCGACGTTTTCCGTGTGCCGGACACATACAGGTATGACGGATCGGGAAGCCTCCCGAAAAAAATCGGGAACAAGATCCTGCCGAACGACGAACAACAGGGTGAACGGTCCGATTCGGCGAATGAAAGGTGTCGAGATGACGGTACGAGCACGGGGAAGCGGAGTGGATCGCGAGCGAGGGTCCATTGCGGGGTTGCGCACAAGGGGTGATTCGTATCGGACCAGGACGACGCGGTGATGATTCGTCGACGCGCCTTGGAAGGGGCGTAGCGAGCGACGAGTGTTGAGAATTTCTGTGGGTCTTCGTTGGTCGGTTACCCTGTGGGTTTGCAACCAAGCCGAAGGACGAACGGGTCATGAAGCAGCGCATATTTTCGGGTGTGCAACCGACGGGAAGCCCGCACATAGGCAACTACCTCGGTGCGTTCCGGAACTGGGTGGCGCTCCAGGACTCCTACGACGCCGTGTACTGCATCGTGGACCTCCACGCGATGACGGTGGAATACGATCCGCCCGACCTTGAGCAAGCCAGGCTCGAGACGGCCAAGGTGCTGATAGCTGCTGGCGTCGATTCGTCGCGTTCGCTGCTGTATACCCAGTCCCAGGTTCGCGGACACGCCGAGCTTGCATGGATCCTCGGAACGATGACGCCCATGGGTGTCCTCAACCGGATGACGCAGTTCAAGGACAAGACGGACGATGGCCACGCATCAAACCTCGGTTTGTATTCATACCCCGTCCTGATGGCCGCCGACATTCTGCTCTACCGTGCGCACCTCGTGCCCGTCGGCGACGATCAGCGTCAGCACCTCGAAGTGACCCGTGACCTCGCCGAGCGGTTCAACAACCGGTTCGGCGACACCTTCCCGATTCCCGATGCATACATCCCCGCGACCTCCGCCCGGGTGATGTCGTTGACCGACCCGATGGTGAAGATGTCGAAGTCGGATGCCAACCCGAAGGCAAGCATCTCGATCCTCGATGAACCCGACGTCGTTCGGAAACGGATCAGGAGCGCGGTCACTGACAGCGACCCTGTCGTGCGCTACGACACCGAGGCGAAGCCGGGGATTTCGAACCTGCTCGAAATCATGGCAGCGTGCACAAACCGTTCCATCGACGATCTCGTCGCCGAGTACGGCAGCGGTGGATACGGGGCATTCAAGGACGCGGTGGCCGAGGCACTCGACGAGGAACTCGCTCCGGTACGAACCGCCTACCAGGGCCTTTCCGATGGGGATGTCCGCCAGGTGATGCACGACTCGGGTGAAAAGGCCCGAGCCGTGGCAGAACCCTTCATGGCCGAAGTGCGAAAGGCGGTCGGCCTGAAGGGATACTGAGTTTTCAGTTTTCAGTTCTCAGTTCTCAGTTCTCAGTTCTCAGTT
>CAZDIQ010000201.1:0-3133 GCA_964505525.1 uncultured Acidimicrobiaceae bacterium
GAGGATTTGACCATACAACGTAAGAACTGTCAAGTCGCCGAACCAATCGAGGGTATCCATGGCACGGAAACCGCACCGTGGTGGGTCGCGTATGCTTGGGCGCGGAGGAGCGGCGTGGGAATGATTCTCGAACGGACACACGAGCTTGCCCGACTCGGGCAACTGCTCGGCGACACCGGCACCTCGGGTGGCAGGGTGATCCTCGTGCGTGGGGAGGCGGGCATCGGGAAGAGCTCGCTCGTTGCCGCTTTCCAACAGGACTGCGCTGAGACGGCCCACGTCCTGTTCGGCTCGTGCGATGACCTGCTGACCGCCAGACCATATGGTCCCTTCGCCGACATGGCCCGTTCCTCCCCCGACCTTGCCGATGCCATCAAGGAGGGCCAGCGCAGCGCGGTCACCGAGGCCGTCTTCGAACTCCTGAGTCGCAAGCTCCGCCCCACCGTGATGATCATCGAGGACACCCAATGGGCCGATGAGGCAACACTCGACCTCATCAAGGTGATCGGGCGACGCGTCCAACGTCTGAACGGGTTGTTGATACTCACCTACAGGGACGAGGAGGTCGATTCCGAACACCCCCTTCGCCAGGTGTTCGGCGAGCTACCGGCCCAGACGGTGGAGCGCATGACGCTCGCCCCGTTGTCAGCCGATGCCGTCGCCGAACTCGCAGGCGGCAGGACGATCGACGTCGACAAGGTGCTCGCCTTGACAGGGGGAAACCCACTCTTCGTCACGGAGGTCCTCGCATCCGAGTCGGGCGAGGTACCCGCGTCGGTGACCGATGCCGTGCTCGCCCGGGCAGCCAAGATGTCGCCACACGCCCGCGAGCTTCTCGACTTCGTGTCGGTCGTGCCCACGGGAATCGAGCTGTCTCTCGTCGAGAAGGTCATCGATCTCACACCCGAACTCATCGATGAGGGTTTGCGTCAGGGGCTTCTCGCCACCGACGGCGTCAAGGTCTCGTTCCGCCACGACCTCCAGCGGCGGGCCATCGAATCGACGCTGTCGCCGATCCAGAAACAGGAATTCAACGGACGGATCGTCGAGGCTCTGTTGGATACCGGCGATGCCGCCAGGATTGCACACCACGCACGCGAGGCAGGCAACGTCCCGGCCCTCATCGAGTTTGCTCCGAAGGCGGCAGCACTCGCCCTTGCTCTCGAGAGCACGACGGAGGCGATCGGGCATTTCGAATCCCTGGCACCGTATCTCGATCAGTTCGATGTTGAAACCCAAGCCCAGATCCTCGAGGATTGGGGAAGGATGGCCTTCTATGCCGAGTCCGGTGCTTGCGTCGATCTTCTGGATCGATCGATCGCGATGCGCAGGGCTATCGGTGATCTCGCAGCACTGGCGAGGACTCTGACCTTCGCCGGACGGGTCAACAAGACCCGCGGTATGCCATCACAGGCGATCGCGTACGTGTCCGAGGCAGTCGAAATCCTCAGTGACCTACCACCGAGCCCCGACCTTGTGACAGCACTCAGCGATCTGGCATACCTCAAGTTCGCCTACTTCGACGCGGACGACGATGTCCTCCCGGCGGCGGATCAAGCCATCGCGGTTGCCGAGGAGATCGGCGACAAGTCCGGGCTCATCGATGTCTACAGCGTGGTTTCACAATTGCGACACAGTCGGGGTGAACACCAGAGAGGAGCTCGGGGGATGGAAGAAGCGCTCGCGCTCGCCCAGAGATCCAACGATCGGTGGCGTGAGACAGGGGTCCTTGCGGCCATCGCCTCGATGGCTGCCGACGAGAGAGACCTCAGCCGAGCAATGGACTATTCGCGGCGAGCCGAGGAGACCGCCGCACGATACGAGATCCGATCCATCGAGGTCTTGTGTATGGCGTTGCGGTCGGAATACCTGTTGTGGACAGGCGACTGGGTGGCGGCAGAGAACCTTGCGACGAGCTTCGACGGCATAAGTCTCCAGAACGTGCTTCTCGTGGACCGGGTGCTTGCCACCATCCAGGTACGGCGCGGGACCAAGGAGGCGCGGTCGGCTGTCGATCGGCTTTGGGCGGCTGCAGATGCAACCGGTGGCATCAGCGAGCTCGAGCCCCCTGGGGCACTGGTGGCCGAGTATCTGTGGTTGTCGGGCGACGATCCGACCGAGTTCGAACCGAGACTGCTGCGACTCCTGGACGAAGGTCTCACGCTCGGTGCCCCGTGGCCGAGCGGCGCGTTCGCCTTCTGGATGTGGAAGCTCGGATACCTCGATCACGCTCCACCAGGCACAGCCGATTTCTACGGGTGGATCCTCAAGGGCGAACCCCATAGGTCCGCCGAGTTCTGGCGCAGTCGCCGCATCCCGTACGAGGAGGGTTTGGCCCTGATGCATGGCGACACCGATGACCAACTCGAGGCCGTTCGCATCTTCGACGACCTCGGAGCGAATGCGACTGCCAAGCGCGTCAGACGGATGCTGTCAGATCGCGGCGTCAAAGCCCCACGGGGCAAGTCCAAGGCGACCAAGAACCACGCAGCCGGTCTGACAGCGCGCCAAGCGGAGGTCCTTGATCTTCTCGCCAAGAACTACTCGAACATCGAGATCGCCGACGAACTCTTCGTCTCGACCCGGACCGTCGAGAACCACGTGTCGGCGGTATTGATGAAGCTCGACGTTCCCACGCGCGAGTTGGCCGTCAAAGAAGCCGAAGCTCGTGGAATCCTCGCCACCGCCCAGTCGTAGCGCGAACCCGTCAGGATGCCGAGCGGCGTCCTACGTGTGTTCGCTCACCAGGTAGATCTCGTCAGCCACCAGACCGTGGGCCTCACGATGGACGGCAGCCGCATCGTCGGCGCTGTCAGCCTCGACGAGACAGAAGATCTTGCCTGCCGACTCGTCGACCCAGTAGCGAAGATACGAAACGCCGTACTTCTCCTGCGTCGCGAGATCGGCGGCGTGGGCCCCCGCTACATCATCGACGCTGACGCCACCGTCCATGTGGTGAATGTCCATATACAGTCCCATCCGAAGCTCCTTTGTGGTGGTTGCCGGATACAACAAACATACGCCTCGGCATGGGACGGGGCAAGGGAGCGGGTGCCTAGATTTCGAAACCGCATACCCAGGTTTGTGGTCGGAGAGATCTTGGATGATGGATGACAGAGCTGGATGATGGATG
>CAZDIQ010000202.1:0-3103 GCA_964505525.1 uncultured Acidimicrobiaceae bacterium
CTTGGATCTTGGATCTCCGCAGGCTCAGCCCAGCACCTTCTCCAGCTCATCCTCTGAGATCAGGACGGCTCGGGCTTTCGAGCCGACGGACGGACCCACGACACCCTTTGCCTCGAGGATGTCCATGACACGGCCTGCTCTGGCGAATCCGATGCGCAGTTTGCGCTGCAGCATCGATGTCGAGCCGAGCTGCGAGCGCACGACGATTTCGATCGCCTCGCGCATCATCTCGGGGTCTTCGCCATCGAAATCTTCCATCTCTGCTGCGGCCTGTTGCGCTTCCTCGAAGACCTCCCGATCGCGGTACTGGGCGTCACGTTGCTGTCGGACCCAATCCACGGCGGCGTGGACCTCGGCCTCGGACACGAACGACCCCTGGACGCGTTCAGCCTTCGGTTCGCGCGAGGTGACGACGAGCATGTCACCGAGACCGACCAGCTTGTCGGCGCCCCCCTGATCGATGATGACCCGCGAATCGGTCTGCGATGCGACGGAGAAGGCAAGCCGCGACGGCACGTTCGCCTTGATCACGCCCGTGATGACGTTCACCGACGGACGCTGCGTCGCCAGAACCAGGTGGATGCCGACGGCACGCGCCATCTGGGCGATCCGGACAATGGAATCCTCGACGATCTTGCCAGCGACCATCATCAGGTCGTTGAGCTCGTCGACGACGATCACGATGAACGGGAAGCGGTCGAACATCTCCTCATCGAGGCCACCTGCGTCCCATGACTCCCGATACGACTCGATGTCGCGCACACCAGCGTCAGCGAGGAGGTCGTAACGTCGATCCATCTCCGAGACGGCCCATTGGAGGGCGTCGGCCGCCTTCTTCGGGTTCGTGATCACCCTCGTCAGCAGGTGCGGCACGTCGTTGTATTGACCCAGCTCGACACGTTTGGGATCGACAAGAATAAGGCGCACCTCTTCTGGCGTTGCGCGCATGAGAATCGAGGTGAGCAGCGAATTGATGCACGAGGATTTACCCGCGCCGGTAGCTCCCGCGATCAGCACATGGGGCAGTTCGGTGAGTCGGAGCAGCCGCGATCGGCCCGACACGTCCATACCGAGACCGACAAGCATCGGGTCGTGATCGGCCTGGGCCTCCTCGGACGACAGCACGTCGCCGAGGGTCACCAGCTGCCGCTTGCGGTTGGGCACCTCGACGCCGATCGCGCTCTTGCCCGGGATGGGTGCGAGGATCCGCACATCTGCCGCCGCCAACGCATAGGCGATGTCGTTGCTCAGGTTGGTGACCTTGTTGACCTTGACACCGGGAGCGAGCTCGATCTCGTATCGGGTCACGGTCGGCCCTGGGACGATCCGGATGAGGGTCGCATCCACACCGTGCTGGCGCAGCGCGTCCTCGAGATCCTCACCGGTTTCCTTGAGTCCGCGACCGTCCTGGCCCTCGTGCTTCGAGAGCCTGAGGATGTCGAGCGGGGGCAGCGTGTACCCATCGGTCCTGATCGGCGACGCCACCTTGGGTTGGACAGGCTTCGGGTTCGGCGGGGAAGTCGTCTCCGAATCCGGTGCCTTCTTCGGACGGACCTTGGCGGCCGGTTGGGGTGGAAGTTCGATCGCAAGATCGTCTTCGCTCAACAGGTCCACCGTCATCGTCTCGGCGTCGACATCGGTCGGACCGAACCCGCCAAGAGCCACCACGCTCTTGGCATACGCACCGACCTGACGCATCACATCACCAAGCGATGCCCTGGTGATGAGCAGGGCCCCTACCCCGATTACCGCAACGAGAACAACAAACGTGCCCCAATACCCGACGAGGCGTTCAAGCGGGAATGTGATCAACGACCCGACGGCGCCCCCGTGCTCCGAGACGGACTCGGACCCGCCGGCGAGGGGGACGTTGCCTGTGAAGAGGTGGAACAGTGCGACCGACCCGATGAACAGGACAGCGATCCCGAGGACCGCCCGACTGTGGTTCTCCTTGGAGAGGACACCGATCATTGAGAGCCCGACGGCGATCATCGCCAGTGGGACCACGAATGCCCACACACCGAACAGATACCGGGTCGCGGTCGAAGCCTGGGCACCTATCGGTCCGGACAATTCGAAGAACGAAAGGAAGATGAGGAGTGCCGATGCGATGAGGACGATGCCCCAGACATCGGTGCGGTGCTCACCGAGCTGTTCGCCGACCTTCCTCGGAACCGCCCCTAGCGCAGAGGCTGTTCGTTTCAGGATCGACTGTTTCTTCTTCTTTGGTGCGGTACTCCGCCCCTTGGCCCGACCCGATGTGGTTCGTGTCGCCATGGGATCACAACTGTACCCCATGGTTGTGATTCAGCAAACCACCTAGCGCGCGACCACTCGCGCGAGGAGTTACATGCGTGTAGTTTTTGGACTTGCAACGGATCACCGAGGAACCGCAAACGCCCGGGTAACGTCGAATGGACATGAAGAACGTCGCTGTTGCTGTCGCACTCGCCATGCTCGTCGTTGCGTGCTCGCCCGATTCGGACGCCCCTGCGACGGAGACGACGACCTCCCTCGCTGAGTCGACGACCTCAACGACCCAGGCTCCTCCCCCGCAACCCGTGTTGGTGTTCACGGTCGAGACGAGCGGCGGCTGCCTGATGGCGGGACCCAACTGCGCCGCCTACCGCTTCTTCTCCGACGGATCGGTGGAGCTGTTGCGCCTCGACGTCGAGACCCGCATACCGGAAGCGACCGGTTCCATCGACCCGTCATTGGTTGCTGCCGTGTCGGATGCGTTGGCCGAGGTCGATCTGGCTGATCTCCATGCCTCCCTGCCGCCGGGCGAATGCCGTGGCTGCTACGACGGCATCGACACCACATTCATCTACGAGGTCCCCGGGCAACCGAACACGTTCGCAAGCGTGGAAGTCGAACTCACCGACTCCGTACCCCTATTCGCAGCAACATGGAGTGCCCTGGCGGAAGCCGAACTGACACTCGGCCAGCTCGAACCGGAGATGCGCGGGGAAGGCTGAGTTCCGTTTCGAACGGCTTCTGGTTCCCCGCCTCCCGCCATCCGGCACAGAGGACAGAGGACAGAGGACAGAGGACAGAGGACAGAGGTGGCGTGCGCGCTGTCTTCGCGTCCCACCTTCAGGGG
>CAZDIQ010000203.1:0-3040 GCA_964505525.1 uncultured Acidimicrobiaceae bacterium
AGGGCGTTGGAGAGTTGGCCCATCGAGCACCACTTCGCTGCCTCGACGAGGGCGGCAAAGACGTTCTCATTGTCGAGCGCAGCCTCCTGGACCTCCCGGAGTGCGACCTCGGCTTCCTTGCGGTTGCGATCGTGGAGCGCTCGTAGGTCAGCGATCAGTTGATCCTTGTCGGCGTCGTCGGATCGGATGACCTCGTCGGGGGTCACGAAGGGCGACCCCTCTTTCGACAGGAAGGTGTTGACCCCGATGATCGGCAGGTCGCCACTGTCCTTCAGATGCTCGTACCGGAGCGACTCCTCCTGGATCTTCGACCGCTGGTACATCGACTCCATGGCACCGAGCACACCGCCACGATCCGTGAGCCGGTCGAACTCGGTCAGGACGGCTTCCTCCACGAGGTCGGTGAGTTCCTCGATGATGAACGACCCCTGCATCGGATTCTCGTTCTTGGCGAGTCCGAGTTCGCGGTTGATGATGAGTTGGATCGCCAGGGCCCTCCTCACCGAGTCCTCGGTCGGGGTCGTGATCGCCTCGTCGTACGCGTTCGTGTGGAGTGAGTTGCAGTTGTCGTAGATGGCGTACAAGGCCTGCAGGGTCGTACGGATGTCGTTGAATTCGATTTCCTGTGCGTGGAGCGATCGACCAGACGTCTGGATGTGATACTTCAGCTTCTGGCTGCCTTCGGAACCTCCGTAGATCTCACGCATCGCCTTGGCCCACAGCCTGCGAGCCACCCGTCCGATCACCGCATATTCGGGATCGATCCCGTTCGAGAAGAAGAAGCTGAGGTTGGGAGCGAAGTCGTCGATGTCCATCCCTCTCGCGAGGTAGTACTCGACGAACGTGAACCCGTTCGCCAACGTGAAGGCAAGCTGCGTGATCGGGTTGGCTCCTGCCTCGGCCATGTGGTAACCCGATATGGAGACCGAATAGAAGTTCCGGATCCCGTGATCGATGAAGTACTCCTGGATGTCACCCTGCATGGAGAGTGCGAACTCGGTGGAGAAGATGCACGTGTTCTGGGCCTGGTCCTCCTTCAGGATGTCTGCCTGGATGGTTCCCCGGATGGCCGTGAGGGTTTCTGCCTTGATTCGTTCGTAGATCTCAGGTTCGAGGACATCGGAACCCGAGACACCGAGCAACATGAGCCCTGAGCCATCATGACCGTCCGGGAGCGGACCGTGATATGTCGGACGCTCCGTCGCGCGCGTGTCGAACAGCTTCGTGATCCGCGATTCGACCTCGTCGGTCAAACCGTTGTCGACGATGTATCGCTCGCATGACTGATCGATCGCCGTGTTGAGATAGAACGCGAGCATCATCGGAGCGGGACCATTGATCGTCATCGAAACCGATGTCGTCGGGTCGCACAGGTCGAAGCCGGAGTACAGCTTCTTTGCGTCATCGAGACTCGCGACGGACACGCCCGAGTTCCCGACCTTCCCATAGATGTCTGGCCGAGAATCCGGCTCATGTCCGTATAACGTCACCGAATCGAACGCCGTCGACAGCCTTGCGGCGGGCATGCCCGAAGCCAGATAGTGGAACCGATGGTTCGTCTGCTCCGGACTGCCCTCCCCTGCGAACATGCGGGTCGGATCCTCCGCCTGACGCTTGAAGGGGAATACGCCCGCCGTGAACGGGAACCTGCCTGGGAGATTCTCCTGCCGAAGCCATCGAACGCGGTCACCCCAGCCGTTGATGCGCGGATGGATGACTTTCGGGAACCGTGTTCCGGACAAGCTTTCGACCGTGTTGTCGACCTCGATCGACCGCCCACGCACCTGGTAGGCCACATGCTCACCCGAGTACATCTCGCTGGTTGCATCCCACGCCCCGAGCTCTGATTCGACATCGGCGGGCAGCGGATCGACCGCCAGTGCATCGAGCTCGGGAGCTCGCCCTCGGAGCCGGGAAATCGCCTCATGTTCTCCTGCGAGTTCCGCGACACGTTCCGTCTCGTCGTTGTAGCGTCGCACGGTCTCGGAGATCTCCGACAGGTACCGCACACGCGACCGCGGGATCAGCGGCTTGGTGTTCGCCACACCTGGTCGATGGTCGATCGGACCCAGCGCATCGGGGAACTTCGATGACACGGCGTGCACCACTGCCTCGTACATCTGCTGTGTTCCGGCATCATTGAATCGCGAAGCCACGGTGGCGAACACGGGAATCTCGTCATCGGTTGCAGCAAACAGCTTGTGGTTGCGCTTGTACTGCTTGCGAACGTCGCGCAAGGCGTCGTCGGCTCCGAGTCGGTCCGCCTTGTTGATGGCAATCACATCGGCGAAGTCCAACATGTCGATCTTCTCGAGCTGGGTCGCAGCTCCGTATTCCGGTGTCATGACGTAGACGGAAAGGTCGGCAGCGTCGACGATCTGGGTGTCGGACTGCCCTATGCCCGACGTCTCGAGAAAGACGAGGTCGTATCCCGCGGCCTTCACGATCAAGACCGCATCGGCAACGTGGGGCGACACCGATAGGTTCGCCTGGCGGGTCGCGAGTGACCGCATGAAGCATTGGTCCCCATCGACGGCATTCATCCGGATACGGTCACCGAGCAGGGCACCTCCGGAACGGCGCCGTGAAGGGTCGACCGATATGACCGCAATCCTGCTGGTGGGGAAATCCCGACGAAATCGAAGCACGAGCTCATCGACGATCGATGACTTGCCTGCCCCGCCGGTCCCCGTGAACCCGACGACGGGAGCCGACGCATCCCGTCCCATTGCCCGGAGCCGATCAAGTATCTCTGCAGCAGTGGCGACATTGCTCTCCGCAGCGGTGATCGCACGGGCGATCGCAGCACGGTCTCCCGCCACCACCCCGTCCACAAGATCGCCAGGTATCACCTTGTCGACCCTCGCCGACTCGATGAGATCAAGAATCATCCCCTCGAGCCCGAGCGTGCGCCCGTCATCCGGCGAGTAGATGCGCGCAACCCCTTCTTGGAGGAGCTGTTCTCCCTCGGCCGGAAGGATCGTCCCTCCCCCACCACCGAAGATCTTGATCTCGTGTGCGCCCGCCTCATCGAGGAGCT
>CAZDIQ010000204.1:0-3038 GCA_964505525.1 uncultured Acidimicrobiaceae bacterium
CGCCCGTCCCCCCTGAAGGGAGGACGCGAAGAATGGGAGGACGCGATTGCTGACTTTCCACTTTCTACTTTCCACTTTCTACTTTCCACTTTCTACTTTCTACTGCTTGAGTCTTCCCTCACCCATTCCGCTCCGCCGCTCCAGTGCTCCTTTTTCCAGATGGGGGCACGGGTCTTGAGCTCGTCGATGATGTATCTCGCGGCAGGAAAGGCATCGGAACGGTGGGCCGTGGAGACCGCAACGACGACGGCCGACTCCCCGACCGCCAATTCGCCCGTCCTGTGCACGGCAGCGACACGAAGGATCGGCCACCGCTGCGTGGCCTCGTCGACAACCTCGCGCATCTTGTCGATCACGACCTCGTCGTAGACCTCGTACTCGAGCCGGGTCACTTCGTCACGCCCCGGCGAGTGGTTCCTCACGGTGCCGGAGAACATGACGATCGCCCCGGCTCGCTCGTCGCTCACGAACGACATCAGATCGCCGTAGGGGATCTCGTCGGCGGATACATCCACTCTGACAGATCCTTGCCGAGAAAGGTCTGACGGGTTCATACACTCATCACATGGACAACGATACCCCCCGAACCGGACCCGATGAATCTCACGATTCTCTCATCTCCCCGGGGAACGCAGGTGAAACTCCGAGCGTTCAACACGGTATGGAAGACACAACAACACCATCGCCAGAAGACTCGTCGCCGTTCGCGGCAGGGTCTGTCGAAGCACCCATCGTCGAATCCGCAACAGCGCCGACCGAGAGCGCCCCTGTCGAATCCGCGACCATGCAGCCGGAAGCGGCGCAGATCGTCACCGATGTCGATGAGGTCCAGAAGGTCGACTTCGTGTACGACGAAACCCTTCCGCTGTTCGACCCTGAGGTCGACACCGGCTCGTTTGCCACTGTGCCACCCCCACCTGCAGCGGATGCGATCGGGGCCACTGTCACCCCGGTAGCCACCCAAGGGGACTACGTACAGAAGAACTCAGGGGTGCTGTACCTGATCGGTGCCTTGGTCGCTGCGGTTCTCGGATCACTTCTCACCGTCGGAGTCCTTGCCCTCACGGGAACATTCGATGATCCACCCGTCCAGGTGGCCAGCCCACCGGCGACCGTGATCGAGACGTCCCAGGTTCCGAACACGCCAGTCGTCATCACCCCCGAGGCAGAGGCCAACGAAGCCGTCATCGCCACCAAGGTTTTGCCTTCCATCGTGACGGTCAACGTGCTGAACCAGACCACGGACGACGCCGGGAACACCAACGGCGTGCCGAGCGGTTCCGGGTCCGGTGTGGTCCAGTCGACCGAGGGGTACATCATCACCAATCACCACGTCATCGAGGGCGGCGACGCATACACGGTCACCTTCGAGGACGGCAGGTCCTACGATGCGACCCTCGTCGGGTCCGACGAGCTCACCGATCTCGCCGTGCTGAAGATCAGTGCCAACGGTCTCGTGCCGATCGAATACGGTGAGTCCGAGTCCCTCAAAATCGGCGACCCGGCCGTTGCCATCGGCAACCCGCTCGGGCAGGCAGGCGGGTCCTCCATCACATCCGGCATCATCTCGGCCTTCGACCGCGAAGTGCGCTTCGCAGACAACTCGAACCTGTTCGGGATGATCCAAACCGACGCTGCCATCAACTCGGGGTCATCGGGCGGAGCGCTCGTGAATTCCCAGGGTCAGCTGATCGGTATAACGAGCGCCATCGGCGTGTCGAGTGCAGGGCCAGAAGGCATCGGGTACGCAATACCCATTGAGCTGGTCGAACGGATCGTCGCCGAGCTCATCGAGACCGGTGATGTCGAACACCCCTTCATGGGTGTCGAGATGGTCACCTACTTCGACCAGGCAGCCGACGGCGCCATCGTCCCCGCCGGTGCCATCATCGGCTCAGTCGAGGGCACCAACAGCGCCGCGGGCGCAGCCGGGATGCAGGTGGACGACGTCGTGGTCGCAATAGACGGCGATCCGATTGCCAGCCAATCCGACCTGATCCTCAAAGTAAGGTTGTACCGGGTCGGAGACACGGCCACATTCACGGTCGATCGCGGTGGTGAACTCATCGACCTTGTGTTGACGCTCGGCAAGCGGCCTCCAGAGTTCAAGGGGTAGACCAGATGTACGGGATGGACGACGAAGGAATCTTCGAGCAGCTGTTCAAACTGCTGCAGTCGTCCGGTCCCGTCAACTGGAATCTGGCGAGGGAAGTGACGAAGAGCCTCGCAGGCCCCCCACAGCTCGTCGACCCCGGTGTAGCCGAGGAATACCGCGAGCTCGCCCACGTGGCCGAGATGCGGATCTCCAACGTCACCGATCTGCCGTCGCCTGCTCCCGGGGAGCTGAATCCGACGGATCGGGTAACGTGGGCCGCAGAGAACCAACAGTCGTTCAGGGTCCTCGTCGAACCGTTGAGCGAGAAGCTCGCCAATCTGACCGACTCCGAGCACCTCCCTGACATGCCCGAAATCGGGGGAATGGGTGCAATGGGTGCGATGCTTGCACCGCTCGGACCTGCACTCCTCGGCGTGCAGGCGGGCACGATGGTGGGTTTCATGGCGCACCGAGCGCTCGGTCAGTTCGATACCGGGATCCCCGCCATGGATCATGACCGTCCCTATGTGATCGTGCCGAACCTCGACGACTTCGCGATTGACCATGGCATCGATCACCGTCAGGTCCGGCTATGGGGAGCATTGCACGAGGTGACCTTCCATCGGATCATGGCCGTGGAATGGATCCGCGGGCGGTTCGTCGAGCTCGTCGAAGCCTTCTACGAGACGGTCGAGTTCGACATGTCGGACCTCATGGGCAAGCTCACTGCATTGCAGGATCCCGAGGAGATGCAGCGGATGTTCGGCGGCTCGGATGAAGACGCTGCCGGACTGCTCAAGGCGACGTCTGACCAGTCCAAGCTGGCCGACATCCAGGCGTTCACCGCCTTCATCGAGGGATACGCCGACAGGGTCGTGGCGATGGCTGGAGCCGAGCTGCTCCCGGGCATCGACCGCATCGAAGAGGCTTTCAACCGTCGGAG
>CAZDIQ010000205.1:0-3026 GCA_964505525.1 uncultured Acidimicrobiaceae bacterium
GCTAGGCGATGAGGCTGGCCGCACCCCAGATTCCGATGACGAGACCGACCCCGATGAGCCACGCTGCCCTCCCCGCCCTGAACTCGCCCTCTTCGCCCTTGGGCTTGTGTCCCTTACGGTGTTTGTACACCGCGTACCCGTTGCCGATGACCATCGCGAGTCCGAAAGCGAGCGCCACCTGCTTGATGAGAATGTTGAGATCCAGGAAGTCTTCCACGGCTCGACGGTAATCCTGCCTGGGCATAACTCACCAGGGAGATAGGCTTCCCGATATGTCCACCCAGTCGGCTCCAGAATCATCCCGTCGCGCATCGACCACCCGTCGTGGTGCCCTGTCGGTCGTCATGTGGGTGTTCGGTATCTCGACCACCCTCCTGCTGATCGCCATGTGGGGTAGGGCGGTCACGGTCGATCAGGCAACCGTTGCCGAGTCTGCGGCAGTCATCGTCGATTCTGAGATCGTCCAGAACCGTGTCGCTGACTGGATGGAAGATGCCATGGTCCAAACCCAGGCAATCAGCCCCGAGGACGCAGGTGCCGTCATCCGCAATGTGCGGTCGACACCACAGATGGACACAGCCATCCACAATCTGGCGGCGGCCTTCGTGGAGGCGCTCTTCGCCCCGGAGGGCACCGATCCGGTGGTCGACGTGCGTGCCGCGATGCAACCTGCCATTCCCGTCATTGCTGACGAATTTGCGCAACGCAACCTGCCGATCAGCGAGTCGATGATCGGTGCCGTGCTCGACGCCAACGACCTCACCATGGATTCCGGTGAGAATGACGGAGCCGTGTCGGTTGCGAGGGAAGCCCGAACACTGGTGAGCACCGCGGCCGTCGTCGCACTGTCTGTGATGATGCTCGCCGGTGCGACTGCCGTGTGGCTCTCGGATGAGAACTTTGTGATGGTCAGAACACTCGGAACCCGGGTGTTGGTCTCCGCATTGTCGTTCGCTGTGATCTTCCGTCTCGGTGGTTGGGCACTCGATCCCGCGCGGGGCAGGTCGCCGATCGCCGGTAGCGCCGGAGTCCTGCTCGGATCCAACGGGCATGTTTTCCTGATCACCGCAATGCTCGCCGCGGCGGTAGCTGCCATCGGGGGCTGGACGGCCTGGAGACGAAAGGCCACAGCACCGGTTCCTCGCATCAAACATCGCAGCGAGGACGACACCCGCGAACTCGTCACGGTCTAGGTGCACCCGGCCAGGACCATGGCTCCTGTCCGGGTCCCAGTCGTCCGAGGTCGTCGACCAGTTCGCACGCGGCCTCACCGTTTCGGCCCACTGAATCATCAGGGACCCTTCAACTACCATGCTCGGACCTTGAAGGAGGGCGATGCAGACCTACACGACTCCCGGCGAGAAGCCTGTTCCCAAGAACTCCAATGTGGTCTCGCTTCTCCGACACCGGGTCGAGAACAATCCAGACAACCCGGCGCTTGCGTACCGGGATGGCGATGTGTTCGTATCAGTCTCGACGGCCGACATGTGGGCAGATGTACGTTCGCTTGCGGCCGGGCTCATCGCCGCCGGTGTCGTCAAAGGGGATCGCGTTGCCCTGCACTCGGCCACGAGGATCGAATTCACACTCCTCGACTATGCGATCTGGGCCGCGGGTGCGGCAACGACGACCATCTACGAAACGTCCTCGGCCGAACAGGTCCAATGGATCATGTCGGATTCGGGCTCCGTTGCGATCATCACGGAGAGTGACGAGACCCGTGCCGTCTTCGACGAGGTCTCGGCCTCGCTGCCGGACTGCAAGCACGTGTTCACCATCGACGACGGTGCCCTGGACAAACTCAAGGCGTTGGCAACCGATGAGACGCTCGCCGAGGTCGACACACGGGTTTCCCAGATCTCGCACGGCGACCTGGCGACGCTCGTCTACACATCGGGCACGACAGGGATGCCGAAGGGATGTGCACTGACGCACTACAACTTCGCCTGGGTGGTCAGCCAGCTGGACGATTCGGTTGCCGACCTGATGGCACCGGGCAACAGGACCCTGATGTTCCTGCCCCTTGCGCACATCTTTGCGAGGGCGGTCCAATCATCGTGCGTGAGCAACGGCGTCACGATCGGGTATTCCACAGGTGTCCCACAACTCATCGAAGAGATGTCGCTGTTCAAACCCACCTGGGTGTTCTCGGTGCCGCGCGTCTTCGAGAAGATCTACAACGGTGCAAGGCAGAGCGCGCAAGCCAACGGCAAGGAGAAGATCTTCGACCGGGCGGTCGACGTGGCGATCGCGTATTCCGAAGGAATCGAGCGAGGCCGGATCGGTTTCACAACCAAAGCCGCCCATGCCCTGTTCGACAAACTCGTGTATTCCAAGATCCGAGCGGTGTTCGGTGGCGAGGTCGTCTACGCGATCTCGGGAGGAGCCCCACTCGGGGAGCGTCTCGGCCACTTCTTCAGAGGGATCGGGGTCACACCGCTCGAGGGATACGGACTGACCGAGACGACGGCGGCCGCCACCTTGAACCTGCCGAACGCCACCCGCATCGGTTCGGTCGGCCGACCGCTCCTCGGTGAGTCGGTCAGGATTGCCGAGGACGGCGAGGTCTTGTTGAAGGGTGGGAACGTCTTCAGCGGCTATTGGAACAACGAGTCCGCAACACGGGAAGCGATCTCGGACGGATGGTTCCACAGTGGCGACATCGGTGCGCTCGACGCAGACGGGTTCCTCACCATCACCGGTCGCAAGAAGGAAATCATCGTGACGGCCGCCGGAAAGAACGTCGCTCCTGCGGTGCTCGAGGATCGGATGCGGTCCCATGCGCTGATCTCCCAGGTCATGGTCGTCGGCGACGCCAAACCGTTCATCGCCGCTTTGGTGACCCTCGACGCTGATGCGCTCCCCGGGTGGGCACAGGTCAACGATCTCGGCGATATCCCCATCGATGAACTCGTGGGGCACCCCGATGTCATAGCCGAAGTCGAAGGTGCCGTGGCCAACGCCAACAAAGCTGTCTCGAAGGCCGAATCGATCAAGACCTATCGCATCATCGACCACGATTTCAC
>CAZDIQ010000206.1:0-2999 GCA_964505525.1 uncultured Acidimicrobiaceae bacterium
CGCGAGTACGCTCTCGGTCATGGCCTACGCACGTGATGACATCGATCTGGTTCGGGACAGGACCGATCTCGTCGACCTGGCTTCTGAAGTCACGAAGGTCAAGAAGTCCGGCCGTTCGACGATGGCTGTGTGCCCGTTCCACTCCGAGAAGACACCATCGCTTTCGATAGATGGGGCGCGAGGTCTGTACCACTGTTTCGGGTGCGGCAAGAGTGGGGATGTGTACCGCTGGGTGCAGGAAACCCAGGGTGTCGACTTCTCGGGGGCGGTCGAGTTCCTTGCCAGGCGAGCGGGTGTCACCCTCAAGGTCGACCCGGAAGCCGCAAAGCGCCGTAACCGCAGGGAGCGGCTGGTGGAGGCGACCGAGCTCGCCGTCGGGTTCTATTCGGAACGCCTCAAGTCGGCACCCGATGCAGGGAGTGCAAGGAGCTATCTGCGGGGCCGTGGGTACAACGCGGACGTCGTCGACCAATTCTCGATCGGGTATTCACCAGCCGAGTGGGATCTTCTGACGATCCACCTCAGGGACAAGGGCGTGACGGACGAGGTCATGGTGTCAGCCGGACTGAGTCTGAAGAGCAGGACCGGTGGCCTCGTCGACCGGTTCCGCGGCAGGGTCATGTTCCCCGTGTTCGACCTCCGTGGCGACCCGGTCGGTTTCGGTGCCCGCATCCTCGATGGCGACGGACCGAAGTACCTCAACAGCTCCGAGTCACCGATCTATCACAAGTCGCGGCTCCTCTACGGGCTCAACTGGGCCAAGTCGGGCATCGTGGTGCGTGACACCTCGGTCGTGGTCGAGGGATACACCGATGTGATCGGCATGCACATGGCGGGGATGCCCATTGCGGTGGCGACATGCGGGACGGCGCTGGTCGAGGGACATCTCGACCTTCTCCGACGCTTCTCGGAGCGGGTCGTCCTCGCGTTCGACGCCGACGAGGCTGGCGCAGGTGCAGCGCTGCGAGGCTTCGAGCGGTCCGTGCCAGGTGATCTCGATCTCCGGGTTGCGACCCTTCCCGAGGGCAAGGATCCTGCCGACTTCGTCGCCGAGGAGGGGATCGAGGCGATGGAAGCCGCTGTCGCCGCCTCGGTTCCGTTGCTCGTGTTCCGCATCGAATCCGAATTGAAGCAGTACGACCTGAGAGAACCCGAGGCGCGCACCCGGGCGGTTCGGGCTGTCGCAGCGGTGATCGCGCTGCATCCGGATCCTGTCGCCCGCCATGAATATGCCGTCATGGTCAGCAGGGAGACCGGTGTCGAGACCCGCCTGATCGAACAGGCGATGCGAGCCGAACGAAGCACCCGACCGGCGCCGACCACGACGACGACCGTCCGTCCGGATGACGCCCCCGATCCCGAGCCGCCACCGGTCGAGGTGAGGCCCATACCGAAGACCCACTCGTACCCGGCGGAACTCGAACTGCTGCGCGTCATGTTGTCCAATGACGACCGGCTCGAAGGGCTGGACGTGTCGGCCGATGTGTTCACCAACCCTGACACGCTTGCCGGCTACGAGGTCGTTGCCGAGATCATTTCTGGCTTGGCACCCGGTCAGGCACCGGATCTGGGTGCGGCGTTCGGGTCCGACGAATCGGCGACGTCGGACCTTCTCAGACGACTCGCCCTCGATGCCAAGCCACTTGCGGACCCTGCCGACCTCGTCGTGTCCTTGCGGGCCTCCGCGATCGAGCTTGAGATCGATGATGTGGAGGCAGCGCTCCAGAAATTTGACAGGGCTGCCGATGAACAGGGGTATTCGGAACTGTGGGCTCGCTTGATAGCGTTACAGCAGAGCCGCAAAGACCTCAGGAGAACCGAGTGACCGCCACAGTCGAACAAGTCGTAGAACTCCTCACGCTGCGGGGCCGCCAGCGGGGGTTCCTCATGGTGGGTGAGATCCAACAGGAACTCGAAGACGCACAGGCACACGCCACCGCGTTCGACGAGACGTATCTCGCCCTCCAGAAGCGGCGCATCGACATCCGCGAACAGTCCTTCGATGCGTTGTCAGACACTGCCATGTCGGGTGACGAACTCGTCCATGTCTCTGATCCGGTCCGCATGTATCTCCAGGAGATCGGGCGCTACCCGCTGCTCGATGCCCAGCAGGAGGTCGAGCTCGCCATGCAGGTCGAGGTCGGTGCCAAGGCTGCCGAGCAACTCGAGGGGCCGGCAGTGCTCGCACCCGCCGAGCGTGTGCTCCTGAAGCGTCAGGCGCGCAACGCCGAACGTGCCAAGGCCCGCCTTGCCGAATCGAACCTCCGTCTCGTCGTGTCGATCGCAAAGAAATACGTTGGTCGGGGTTTGGGGCTTCTGGATCTGATCCAGGAGGGGAATCTCGGATTGATCCGCGCTGTCGAGAAGTTCGACTACCGGCGGGGCTTCAAGTTCTCGACGTATGCAACGTGGTGGATCCGTCAGGCAGTGACCCGGGCCCTCGCTGATCAGGCTCGCACCATCCGCGTGCCGGTCCACATGGTCGAGACGATCAACAAACTTGCCATGGTGCAGCGGACGCTCCACCAGGACCTCGGTCGGGAGCCGACCATCGCGGAGATCGCCTTCGATATGGACATCGAATCAGGGAAGGTGACCGAGCTCCGACGTATCGCCCAGGATCCGTTGTCGCTCGAGACCCCGATCGGGGAGGAAGACGATGCCACCATCGGCGACGTCGTCCCCGACCTCGGTGCCGATGTACCGGTCGAGGAGGCAGCGTTCAAACTCCTCCAGGAATACCTGTCGCTCGCCCTCGAATCGCTCAACGAGCGTGAGCGCCAGGTGCTCGTGATGCGCTTCGGTCTCGACGACGGAACCGTGCGCACGCTTGAACAGGTCGGCGACCACTTCGACGTGACGAGGGAACGGGTCCGCCAGATCGAGACCAAGGCGCTCGCCAAGCTCCGTCAACCAGCCAAGGCCCGCCAACTCGACGGCTACCTCGAATCCGGCTGATTTGTCGACATCCGCGTACCCTGGGTTCTGCGGGTACATAT
>CAZDIQ010000207.1:0-2932 GCA_964505525.1 uncultured Acidimicrobiaceae bacterium
TCGAATGCACCGTTGGTGCCGAGGTGGATGATGACCACGTCGCCGAGTGTGTTGTCGAGTGCGAGCTTGTTCGCCACCTGCGCCGCGTGGCGGAACTGGCGACTGACGACGGCGTCGATCGTCACCGAATTGGGCAGTGTCCGGAGAACAGCGTTGACCGACCCAGCGAGGATCGAGTCACCGATCAGCGTGACCGTGAGCGGTTCGGCGGGTTCGGTGGACGCGGCGGTCTGCTGTGGGCTCGCCCAGATCTCGGGGTCGGGTTGATCGGAAGTCGATGCCTCGGACACCGAATCTGACCCATCAACCGGATCCGGTGCATCGGTGGCAGGTGACGCCTGCGGCGTCGGTTCGGTTGATGTCTCTGACTCCGTCGCGCCATCGGGGTCCGATGACTGCGATGGAAGCGTGCTTTCCGGTTCGGGAGCCGGGGTGGTCGTAGCGACGGTGGTCTGTGGTGTCGAGCGTTCCCTCGAAACCACGATGTCGACGATTTCGCTGCTGTCGGCCGCGCCGAGTGGCGCACTGGCGCTTGCAGATGTGTCCACTCCCTGGGGGCCGAGCATCAACACCGCGAGCGCAACGCCGAGTGCAGCACCCATCAATCCGATCCGGACGGTCGGTCGGCGCATGGCACCCACAAGCGAGGCGAGCCATCCCTTGAATCCGAGTTTGCGGATCGGCATCTCGACTAAGCGATAGGAGGCCTCGGCGGCCAGGAACGTTGCCGCGGTCCTCAGGAGGAACACCTCGACGGGCGCATCGGCGACCTCGAAACCCGGTCTCGTGAGCATGAAGATCGGCCAATGCCACAGGTAGATCCCGTAGCTTCTCGTGCCGATCCAATTCATCACCGGATTGTCGAGCAGTGCGCCCAACGTGCCAGAGGGATGCACCACCGTGGCTATGACCCCGGCGGTCGCCAAGGACGTGACGAGAAACCCACCTCGATACAGGAGGGGGCTGAACTCGTCGGCGCGCACGAGAATCGCAATGAGTACACCGAGGCATGCGAACCCGAGAATATTGATACCGATCCGCCCGACCCGACCCGCGGCCGGCTTCACCCTCCAGGGCATACACACCAGGGCAAGCGAAACGCCGACGAGGAGACCGGCCATGCGTGTGTCGGTGCCGTAATAGACCCTGCTCGGGTCGCTGAACGGGGTGAACAGGACCGCCATGAGGACGGTGGACCCGATGATCCCGACAACGGTGATGGCGAGAAAGGCGCGCAGGTTCGCCTTCTTGGTCTTGAAACGCAGGAGCCCAAGCCCGACGGAGAAGACGATCGGCCACAGGACGTAGAACTGTTCCTCGACACTGAGCGACCACAGGTGTTGGAGCAGCGAGGGACGTTCGAACGATTCGAAGTACGAGACGTTCCTGAATATGAGGAGCCAGTTGGTCGCATACCCGGCCGCTGCCACCACTTCACCGATCAGCTGGTCGACGGTGTCCCTGTAGAAGACCAAAGAGACCGCTGTGACGACTGCAAGAAGCAGTCCGACCGCAGGCAGAAGTCGTCGTGCGCGTCGCAACCAGAACGCCTTGAAGTCGATTCGACCGGTCCTCAGCCACTCGACGAGGAGGAGTGATGTGATCAGGTAGCCGGAGATAACGAGGAACATCTCGACGCCGAGGAATCCACCGAGCGCCCAACCGAACTCGGCGTGATAGAACAGGACCGCCATCACCGCGATTGCGCGCAGACCATCGACCCCGCGGATGAACGGAAGCCGGTCCGGTGGGACCAGATCGGCCTCCGATTGCTCGATCTTTGGGGCTGTATCTGTCACGTACCCGTCTTGGTCGACGCCTGAGGATGTTACCGGCACGGTGCCGGGCTCGGTTGCAAGATTCGGCGACTTTCGGCCGTATGAATGCGACAAGTCCGGGACCGTGTTTGACTGGTTTCCCAATATGTATCGACTTTTTCTCGCCGCCGCTTTCGCCGTTTCTGCCGCCGGTTGTTCGGCTGGCGCGGGGACCATCGACATCGACACGAGTGTGAGGCTCGCACCGGTGACATCGATCGCGGCGCTTCCGACGACAACCAGCTCGACGTCGACAACCTCAACGACGCTGGGGCCACGACCACCGGCGCTGTCGACCCAACCATCCCATGGGGCGACCGTCGACACCTACGCCACGTTGATCGAAGTGGCTTCCGATCCGGGCGTGACGCTGACGATCGAGGGGAGCGACGTCCCCGTCGATGCGACGGGGACAGCGACATACGGCGTTCTCAACACGCCTGGAAGCAACAGGATCGGTATCGCGGCGCGCAATGATGCGGGTCTTTCATCCACGGCGTCGCTGACGTACCACTACGAACCGGTGGCCGGTTGGGCGATGGCCATCGGGGACTCTGTCATGCTCGGTTCGAAACCCGAGATCGAAAATCGGATTCCCGGCGTCACCGTTGACGCGACCGTATCGAGGCAGTTCTCCGCGGTTCCGGCCATGATCCGCTCGTTGATGGCACGCGAATCGCCACCCGAGCTGATCATCATCGGCCTCGGAACGAACGGTCCTGCGAGGGAAAGCGACTTCGATGCCGTCATGGAGGCGGCCGCCGATGTTCCCCTCGTCGCGTTCGTCAATGTCCGCGTCCCGCGGACGTGGGAGGCAACGTCGAACCGTGTCATCGCAGACGGGGTGGCCCGTTACCCCAATGCCGTCCTTGTCGACTGGTACTCGGCTTCCTCAACCCGACCGGAACTCTTTGCCGGCGACGGTGTCCACCCCAGGCAACCGGGTCGTGTCATACTCGCCGATCTCATCGCCAATGCCGTGTTCCCTCTCGGGCCTCCGGCGATTTCTGCCGACGACCAGTAGGCGTCGACTGCGCAGCTTCTGTGGCGAATCGGGACGGATTGCCCGCGATGGTCATCCGCGAAATGGTCATTCCAGATGCCTTGGACTCCCA
>CAZDIQ010000208.1:0-2915 GCA_964505525.1 uncultured Acidimicrobiaceae bacterium
ACATGTGCTACTCCTCCTCGGATTTCTTGGCAGCCTTCTTGGCTGGTGCAGCCTTGGCTGCAGGTGCAGCCTTCGCAGCCTTCGCAGCCTTCGCCGCAGGGGCAGCCTTCGCAGGCTTGGCGTCTGCAGTCTTCGCAGCCTTCGCCGCAGGGGCAGCCTTCGCAGGCTTGGCAGCCGGTGCAGCCTTCGCAGCCTTCGCCGGCTTGGCATCTATTTCGGTCGTGGCCGACTTCTTCTTCGTCGCACCGGCTGGTGTGATCGAGGTGACCTTGATGGTCGTGTACTTCTGACGATGACCCTGGCGGCGGCGGTAGCCGGTCTTGTTCTTGTACTTGAAGATGTCGACCTTGGGACCGGCGGACTCGCCGAGAACATCGGCAGTGACCGATGATTTGCCGAGTACGCCCGCATCTGAGATCACAGAGCCATCATCAGCAACGATCAGAAGCGGTGTGAATGACACCGTGTCCGAGCCTTTGATGCGCTCCACATCGAGGACATCGCCCTCGTGAACCTTTGCCTGCTTTCCGCCGGCGCGGATGATCGCGTACATAATCCTGGTGGTTTCTCACATGCCGGAACTTCGTACATTCCGACGCGGTAACGCGCCCGTCACATCGGGCGCAGACCAAATACTAGCGGCCCCGACTCCTAATACGCCACCCTCGATCCGACCGAACAACGGCTCGGGATGGCGCTACTCGCCGTCGGATTCCTCGATCGCCCCCGCGTCATACGCCGGAATCCCCGTGGCCGCCGCTTCCTCGTGGAGGAGGACTCCCCGACCGGCACAGTGGGGGCACGTCTCGGAGAACGACTCGAGAAGCCCTGCCGACACGTTCTTGCGGGTCATCTCGACCAGCCCGAGATGCGAGACCTCGAAGACCTGCGTGCGCGTCTTGTCCTTTGCGAGGTGTTCCCTGAGACGGAGAAGCACCGCTTCCTGGCTCTTGGAATCCTCCATGTCGATGAAGTCGATGACGATGATGCCACCGATGTCGCGTAGCCTCAGCTGGCGAGCAATCTCCTCGGCCGACTCAAGGTTGTTCTGGAAGACGGTCTCCTCGAGGTTGGTCGATCCGACGAACCGACCTGTGTTCACGTCGATGACGGTGAGCGCCTCCGTGCGATCGATGACGAGGTGCCCGCCCGATGGGAGCCACACCTTGCGATCGAGCGCCTTGCGAAGCTGATCCTCGACGTGGTAGCGCTCAAAGAGTGCGAGCTCGTCCTTGTACAACTTGACGCGCTCGACGAGATCCGCCTCGGTTCCCTCGAGATACTCGAGAACCTGCTGATAGGTGCCGGGGTCGTCGATCAACAGGCGCTTGAAGTCGCGGGTGAAGTGTTCGCGGATGACGCGGATGACCAATGGCGGCTCTTCATAGATGAGAGCGGGTGCGTTCACGGTCTTGCGCTCCGTATCGATCCGATCCCACACGGCTTTCAGACGATCAATGTCGCCCTTGACGTCTTCCCGCGTCGCACCTTCCGCCGCGGTGCGAACGATGATTCCAGTGCCCTTGGGACGAAGGTCACCGACGATCTCGCGGAGTCGACGCCGCTCATCGTCGGAAAGTCGACGTGATATGCCGCGGACATCCTCGTTCGGTGCGAGTACGAGATAGCGCCCGGCGAGGCTGATCTCGTTCGTGAGCCTGGCACCCTTGTGGCCCATGGCGTCCTTGACTACCTGGACGAGGACAGCATCGCCAGGCTTGAGGGCGTTCTCGATCCGCTTGCCCTTGCCTGTCAGATCGAACTCGCCGTAGTTGACGTCACCTGCGTAGAGGACACCGTTCTTGCCCTCGCCGAAGTCGATGAAGGCGGCCTCCATACCGGGAAGGACGTTGCGGACCTTGCCCATGTAGACGTTGCCGACGAGGGACTTGCGATCCGAACTCGCGACGTAGTGCTCGACGAGGACCGGGCCCTCGAGAACGACGATCTGCGTCTGGTTCGGGCTCTTGCGTACAAGCATCTGCTTGCGCGCGGTCTCGGGTGGTTCGACGATCTCGATCGGTGGACGTCGACGGACCGTGCTCTGTGACCGACCTCGGTTCGACGACGACCGCTGCTTGTGCTGACCCTGCTGTTGGGTCGGCTTGCGGGTCTTCGTCTTCGTCGCGGTACCGGTACCGGACTGCTGTGTGGATGCAGCTGGCCTACGAACCGTGAATTCTTGTCCGTTGACGGTCTTGACGGTGCGTTCGACTGCTCCATCGCCCTTGCGGACGATGCGGGGGGCCTTCTTCTTGAAGAGTCCCATGGATCAACTCCTTTGGGCATCCGTGTGGATGCGCACGTGTTTGATCCGATCCGGAACGCTGACGATGTGTGCTGGTGCCGTGTACTGACACGGTTCGGCGGATTGGACGACGTTGCGTCGCCCGATACATCGGGGCGATGGTGATCAACTCACGGAGCTTGTTCGTGAGCATGTCCGTCGCGAGAAATCTGGTTGCGTGTTGCAACTGTCTCTCAAGCGGATGGAAGACGGTCATACCCCGTCCTGGATCGGAAACCTTACGGCCACCAAGTGTGGCGTGTGAGACACAGGGTACCAGTGGCCCCGCAGATATCGGTGGATTGGAAATCGGCTTACGGCTCACTGCTTACGGCTCACAGAACACGGCTCACGGCTGACGGCTTCCAGAACACGGCTGACGGCTTCCAGAACACAGAACACAGAACACAGAACACGGCTCACGGCATACGGCTCACGGCTTACAGCTCACAGAACACAGCTCGCTCGCGGACCTCAGGCGGACACCGAAAGTTTGTTCTCTTGGACATAGACCCCATCCTCTCAGGAAAAAGGGCCTCCGGAAAACGCGGTCGATTCAGCTCACGGCTCAGCCGGGCCTCGGATTCGGTATTCCGTATTCGGCGTTTGGTTCTGGCTGAAAGCCGTG
>CAZDIQ010000209.1:0-2905 GCA_964505525.1 uncultured Acidimicrobiaceae bacterium
TCGGGCGCAACGAGGTCCCGTATCAGTATCAGGATGTCGAGCGCGACCCTGAGGCGGCAGCGATCGTCGCCGCTGCCGAGGAGGATCAGAGGAGCCTGCCCCTGGTGATCCTCCAGGACGGCAGCCACATGAGCAACCCATCCCGTGCGGACCTTGCACGAGCGATCGGCATCCACAGCTCGGCGCAGTCACCGTTCTACGACCTCGTGATCATCGGTGGAGGACCCGCCGGTTTGGCTGCTGCGGTCTACGGGTCCTCCGAGGGATTGTCCACGGCGCTGATCGAGCGCGAGGCACCCGGTGGCCAGGCGGGCACGTCTTCGCGGATCGAGAACTACCTCGGGTTCCCCAAGGGTGTCAGTGGTTCCGATCTGGCGCGGCGCGCCACAACCCAGGCGACCAGGCTCGGCGCCGAACTGATCACCGCTCTCGAGGTGACCGGCATAACGGTCGACGACAGGACCAAGACCATCCACCTTTCCGACGGTACGGATCTCAAGTGCTCCGCAGTGATCGTGGCGAGCGGCATGTCCGTGCGACGACTCAATGTCCCCGGATACGAGAAGTACGAAGGGGCGGGCGTGTTCTACGGGGCATCGGCCACCGATGCGACCACGTTCGTAGGCAAGCCCGTGTATGTGATCGGTGGAGCGAACAGCGCCGGCCAGGCCGCAGTGATGCTTTCGAAGTCCGCCAAGACGGTGACCCTCGTCGTCCGATCGGATTCGCTCACCGAGAAGATGTCGCAGTACCTCATCGACCAGATCGCGGCCATCGACAACATCGAGGTACTCACCGGAACGAAGGTCGAAGGTGTCACGGGCGATCGTCATGTGGAGCAGATCCACCTGTCGCGTTCGGATGGCACCACCGAGGCTCGGGACGCGGTCGCCCTGTTCGTCTTCGTGGGTGCAATCCCGCATTCGTCGTTCATCACCGACGTCGTTGCGACCAATCCGGCCGGGTTCATCTACACAGGGGCAGAGGTGACTGCGTTCACGGACAAGTGGCCAGCAAAGCGCGACCCGTTCCACCTCGAGACGAGTGTGCCGGGAATCTTTGCGGTCGGCGATGTGCGCGACGGTGCCATCCGCAGGGTGGCCAACGCCGTAGGAGAAGGATCGGTGGCGGTGACACTCGTCCACCGATATCTGGATCTGGAATGAGCAATTTCGACCTCCACAAGGTCGAGCTCCTGGCCAATGTGCCGCAGTCGGATCTCGATCTGCTCACGGCAAGCCTGACGGATCGCAGCCTTGCGAGAGGCGAGGTTCTGTTCGAGGAGGGCGATCACGGTGACATGGCCTACATCGTCACGGAGGGTGAACTTGAGATCCTGAAGGAGTCCGGCGGGCGCAGAGTCCGCATCGCGGTGCTCGGCCACGGGTTGATCGTCGGCGAGACGGCGCTCCTGACGGAGGCACCGCGCAATGCGACGGCACGGGCGTTGACGGACGTCGAACTGGTTGCGATCTCCAAGGAAGCCTTCAACACCGTCGTATCGAACAGCGCAGCAGCGACCCGCGCCCTGTTCGACGTGTCGCTCCAACGTTGGCGCGAACTCGAGGAACGGCTGAAGCAGTCCGAACGCATGGCACAGATCGGTGTACTCACCGCCGGTCTCGCCCACGAGATGAACAACCCGGCCTCAGCGGTCCATCGGGGTGCAAGCGAACTGGGACCGGCGATCGATCGGTACCAGATGGCGTTCGCCGCCATCCCCCACGGTGTCGTGGTGCCTTCCCTCCCCGATCACACCCACCGTCCGGTCCTGTCCGGCATCGAACGAGCCGACAGGGAGACCGCCGTGGAGGACGCACTCGGCAACCGCGGCATCACCGAAGGGTGGCGTCTTGCGGGTGCGCTGGTCGACGCAGGCATCACCGAGGACGACATCGCCGCAATCGAAGCCGACCATGCCGTGGAGGTCGTGGGCGCTCTTGCAGCGGCGGCCGAGGTCAGGTCACTCCTCGCCGAGGTAGAAGAGGGTGCGCGGCGCATGTCCGAACTCATCACTGCGCTCAAGTCGTATTCGTTCCTCGACCAGGCACCGGTCCTTGCGGTGGACGTGACCCGGGGTATCGAGGACACGCTCCTCATCCTGCGTTCCAAGATGAACGGGATCAAGATCGAGCGGAACTACGACCCCGATCTCCGCCCGATCACCGCATACGGGAGCCAGCTCAACCAGGTCTGGACCAACCTCATCGACAACGCCTCCGACGCACTCGCCGACTCGGGGACACCCGATCCGGTCATCACCATCGAGACGGCATCAGATGACGACAATGTCATCGTGCGGATCAGCGACAACGGTCCCGGCATCCCACCTGCCGTCATCGACAGAATCTTCGAAGCCTTCTACACGACCAAGGAACCGGGGCGGGGTACGGGGCTCGGGCTTGACACGTCGTACAGCATCATCGTCAAGCAGCATCGCGGTGACATCAGCGTCGCCTCGGAACCCGGCAAGACCGTGTTCACCGTCACGATCCCCAAGACACAGGACACCGGGGTCGACTGAGGTTCACACACCGCCGCAGGTCGACCCGGCGGGTAGTCTTGCGCGATGGCGAAACCATGTGAGCACCTCGCGACGATCCCGCTCGATCCCATGCCCGAGGGTGGTTGCGACGACTGTCTTGCGACCGGCGACACGTGGGTCCACCTTCGGTACTGCGTGGACTGCGGGAAGACCGGTTGCTGCAACTCCTCGAGGAACCGGCATGCGACCAAGCATTGGAGGGAGTCGAACCACAGCGTGATCCGCTCCAAGGAGCCCGGCGAACACTGGGCCTACTGCTACATCGACGACGTAGTAACCGACACAAACCGCCTCTAGCCCAACTGTGTTTCCGCGTACCCTGGGTTCGGCGGGTACAAAAATGTAGGTCCCCAGCCCACA
>CAZDIQ010000210.1:0-2887 GCA_964505525.1 uncultured Acidimicrobiaceae bacterium
CCCGGGAAGGCTGCGTCGTACATGGCCTGGAGCTCGGGGGTTGCCTCGCCGCTCATTCCGCAGTAGTTCACGACCCCGTCCGTTGCTGAAACGAGGAAGTTCTCTCCCACGGCGAACGGCACGCTCCCGAGCAGGGCCTCGAAGCCAGCCGGTGCGGTCACGATCACGGTCGGGTTGTCGCCACCGACGAACCACTTGGTGACGTCGAGCGTCACCACATCGCCGTCGATCGCCGTTGCGGTCCCTGCAAACGCCACCTCGGACGTCGCGATGACCTCGGGCTCGATCGCGAGGCACATCGCCATGAGGTCCGATGCACCCGCGGTGAGTTCGAGCGGTGCCGATGCCGCCGGTTCCTCGGTGTCCGGGCCCATGACGACGACGCCGATCGCCACAACCGCAACGATGGCTGCCGCGGCGGCCGCGTACCAAGGGGTGCGGGATCGTGCCCGGTGTTGCTTGTCCTGGCCGATATCTGTCGACATGATGTCCTCCAGTCGGTGCCGGCCTTGTGGGCTCGTCACGGTTTCAGTGGGGACGTCGGGGGGCATCGGGTCCACGGCTTGAAGCTTTGCTCTGAGTTCGTCGTTCACGGTCGATGCTCCTCCGTCGTCTCAACCTGCTTCTGTCCGGCATCGGGCGGGTTCTGTCGGTCGAGTTCGGCTGCCAACTTCGTCTTCGCGCGGCTGAGTCGGAGGCTCACCGCGTTCGGGGTCGTGTCGAGGACAACGGCCATCTCCCTCGGCTCGAGCTGCTCCCATGCCCACAGGGCGAGTACCTCCCGGTCGCCCTCGGGCAATGCCCAAAGCGCCTCGCGGACCTCGGGGAAGTCGTCGACTTCGCCGGGACCGGGGTGGTACTGGTCGGGAGCGAAAGCCTTTGCGCGATTGACAAGCCGCAGCCTTCGTGTGGACGATCTGCGCTGATTCGACAGGACACGTCGCGCAATCCCATACGTCCATGGCAGGGGATCGTCTTCGGGGACATCGTCGAGTCTGCGCCAGATGGCGAGCAGGGTCTCGGAATACGCGTCGTCAGCGTCGTCCGCGCTTGCGCGGCGACGGAGATACCGCTGCACCGGATCGCAGATCTGGCCAGCGATCGCCTCGAACCGGCGTTCCCGGTCCACGTCGATGCTCACAATGTGTTTCTGTCCGGCATGCGCGCGATTCTGTCATCCCACGCACGGACATGAAACCGCGGGACCTCTTCGTGCAACCGTGTTGCCACGGAGCCGATCAGGGCAGATCGCCGACGTATCCCGAGACGGGTCGCATGGCCGACGACGTTGAACCGATCACAACGTCCGCGTTCCCGGTCGAATTCGAGTAGCGGATGTAGAGCATGCGCGTCGAGGGTCGGTACACAGCGGGCGTGTCGCGGCCACCGGCGTTCCAGTCACCCGTGACGAACCGATCCCTCGGGTTGCCATAGATGAACGTCAGATCCGCTACCCCCTGGTCATGCGAGTTGCGCATGTACACAAGACCCGTCGAAGCGCGGTACAGACCGAACGTGTCGATTCCGTCCCCATCGAAGTCGCCGGCGAACGGCACATCACCGCGGTCGCCGAACAGGTAGTCCGTCGTGGCCGCCCCGAGACCGGCATCGCCGCTCCCGAGCTCGTTGATCACGAAGAACCGACCCTGGGACGGGCGGTACAGGGCCACCGTGTCGAACCCATCGCCATCGAAGTCTCCGGCGAGCGGGATGTCACCCGGGTTGCCGAAGTAGAAACTGATGTCCGCAATGCCTTGGGTGTTCGAGTTCCTGAGGTACACGTACCCATCGGACTGGCGATACAACCCCGGGGTGTCGATGCCGTCACCGTCCCAGTCACCCATGAACGGGATGTCACCGGGATTGCCGAAGTAGAACGTCGTCGTGTCGCCGTCTGCATCGGTCAACCACCAGATACCCGTCGTCGGATCGACAAGTCCAGGAGTGTCTCCACTGAGCACCGGCACGGTCGTAGCCGAAACACTGACCATGCGGACGACCTGGACGGCCTCGTTGCCTGACGAGTCCTTGACGTTGTACGTGACCTGGTAGACGCCCGCAACTGCGATGTTGACTGCCGATGCGTCGATCACGATCGATCCCGTGATGTTGCCATCATGGTTGTCATGAGCGGTCGCACCGAGCTCCGTGTACGGCGTACCGACGGTGAGCATCTGGGGGTTTGCACCCACAAGCGTGATCACCGGCCTTGTCGTGTCGACGACATTGACGGTCCGCGTCACCTCGGCGGCGGCGTTGCCGTTGGCATCGGTCACGTTGTACCGGACCGTGTATGTCCCGGTGCCTGCCGTGTTGACGCCACTTGCGTTGATGACGATCGCACCGGTGATGGTGCCGTCGTAATTGTCGACCGCCGTGGCACCGAGCTCCGTGTAGGCGTTGCCGACCTGGATCACCTGTGGGTTGGCACCGAGCAGGGTGATGACCGGTGCGGTCGTGTCGACTACGTTGACGGTCCGTGTCACCTCGACCGCTGGGATCTCGTTCGAGTTCACAACGTTGTAGGTCACGGTGTATGACCCGACGGTTGTGGTGTCGACTGCGGTGGCATCGATGAGGATGGATCCCGTGATGTCACCATCCCCCTCGTCCAGTGCCGTGGCACCGAGCTCCGTGTAGGCACCGCCGACCTCGATCACCTGTGGGTTCGCACCCACGAGCGTGATGACCGGACTCGTGCTGTCCACTACGGCGACGGTCCTGGTGACCTCGACCGCTGCGTTGCCGTTCGCGTCGGTCACGTTGTAGGTCACGATGTATGACCCGACCGTCGTGGTGTCGACCGCGGTTGCGTTGATGACGATTGCACCGGTGATGGTGCCGTCATAGTTGTCGAGCGCCGTGGCACCGAGTTCGTCGTAGTCGT
>CAZDIQ010000211.1:0-2873 GCA_964505525.1 uncultured Acidimicrobiaceae bacterium
CGAACGCATCATCCACACCGAATCCGACCCGACCCACACCCACGGCGACGACTGAGCTGTCGGACGGATCAGATTCCGGTGAGGGGGTGGTCGTCCTTGCCGGGGACGGCGGTGCCACAGAACTGGCATGAGTCGAGGTCTGCGGGAACCTTGGTTCCGCACTCGCGACAGTCACGACCCTGGGGACGTCGGCGGCCGTCGATGACGCCATCGGACTCGTCGATCTGCTCGATGCGCGCCTTCAACTGCTCGTCCGTGTAGCCGTTCTCCTCGAGCAGCGACCACATCGCATCGACAACGAGGAGCAGCCGATCAACGCGGTCGTGAACATCGAGAAGATCGGACTTCGAAAGTCCTCCCCCTCGCGACGCCTCCGAAGCGATCTTGGCCGATTGCGCCCCGTGCTGTCCCAATACGTAGCCGGTCAGAAATGTGAGTCCCATCCCATCCAATCGGCACGGTCCTGACGGGGCTTGACAGGATGTTGTTGTGACGCCTACACCCCGACGTTGACACCGGTGGCTCTGCGGGCGAGGACACGATTGGAGGTGGCGATCCCGACCCGACCATCATCGGCCCGGTACCGCGAACTCACCCCACCGGCCTCTTTCACGATGATCGAAAGGGGCGCAACGTCCCACCACTTTCCTTCGGCAACTGCCGCATCGGCGCGTCCGTCGGCGACCTGCACCGCCTCCCACGACGCGTCGTACGGGGTGAACTCGCCTCGTGCCTCGGTCAGTTCCGCAAGGACCCTTCGACCAGGCGAAGCCATCCGCCCGGACCTGGGCACGAGCACCCGGGCTGACGTCGGGTTGTCGAAGCTCGACACCCTCGCCGCGCTCACATCACCGTTGAGCGACAGCCTGGCACCGAGACCCTGCCCTGCCCACCAACGCATCCCGAGCGCCGGAGCGGAAACGACGCCCACGATCGGGGTGTCATCGACCTCGTAGGCGATCAGGGTCGCAAACCGGGGACTCCCGTCCACGAACTGTGCGGTCCCGTCGATGGGATCGACCACCCATCGACCGTATCCCACCGTCGGAGGAAACTCCTCGCCGAGGAATCCTGCGTACGCATCGGTCGCCTGGACGAGATCCCGCAGGCACATCTCGATCCGACGGTCGACGCTCGTCACCGGCGTGCCGTCTGCCTTTCTGAACACGTCGAAGTAGCTGAAGAAGCCCTCCATGGCGATCTCGTCGGCGATGTCCGCCATGGCAAGAGCAACCTGGAGGAAATGTGCGGGGTCGCGTCTCGATCCCATTCCTGTCCTTTCATTCCGTTGACAGGGACGGTACGAGCCGAACATGAACTGAACCTGTCAGTTGCATGACAACTCGATGAATTGAACGAGACCGGCCAAGCGAGGCACATCGCCCTGACTAGTCAAACGGAGCGGGCAAATCTGTGTCTGTCGCGAAGCGTCGCTGGATTCCGATGAGTAGTGATGGAACCGACCACCAGAACCGATCCGACCTGTTTTCGGTGTGAGCGACCCGCGCTCACTTTCGACGAGGAACATCGGCCACTGTGCGGGCGTCATGCGACGATGTTTCTCTCGGGGATCCGAGCGAAAGTCTTCAGCGAGGACGGCCATGCGTCGGAGGAGGCATCCCAGCAGAAGGATCCGGAACCGCCGACGCGGGAATACGGATTCCGTCTCCATCTGGTCCCTGCGCCGAGCAGCGGACCAGATGGAGAGGCACCCAACCTCGACGACGATCCGTCAGATGACGACGACTGATTTGCCCTGAGCGTGTTTGAAGCCTTGGAGCCTGATGGCTTCGGGCGTCTCATCGAGCTGGTACATCTTGTCCATCAAAGGCCGGACCTGCCCGGTCTCGAACATCTCGATCAGAACCGCCATGTCCTCGGGAGTCTGCTTCCCCAACATCGAAACCATCTTCTTGGAGCGGAACAACGATCCGAGAGCCAACCTCCCCATGTGCAGGAACGGTCCCACCCAGTTGCCCATGTCGGACGAGCCCACGGACACATATCTACCACTGCTCGTGAGCAGTCCTCGGAGATCCGAAATCGAGTCGACGCTCACCATGTCGACAATCGCATTGAAGCGATCGCTGAGATCGGGGACGTGGGTGCTCGAGTAGTCAACCACGATGTCGGCACCGATCGATCGCACCCGCTCAACATTTCGCGTGCTGCATACCGCTGTAACCCGAGCACCGAGGGCTTTGGCGATCTGGACCGCAAACGATCCGACACCGCCTGACGCACCGATGATGAGCACATGGTGTCCTGCTTGCACCCTGCCACTGTCTCGAAGTGCCTGAAGCGCGGTGAGGGCGGCAATCGGTGTGGCAGCAGCCTGCTCGAAGCTCATGTCGTCTGGCATGTGCACAAGTCTCTTCGGACGAGCCGCGACATACTCTGCATACCCCTGACCGTTTCCGCCGAACACACGGTCCCCGACAGCAATGCCCGTCGCCAAGCTCCCGACCTGCCTCACGACCCCGGCGATGTCCTCCCCGGGGATGGGATGCTTGGGTCGCCTCAGACCCGCCACCAAACGCGCGACATACGGTCTGCCGATGATCAGGTGGTAGTCGGCCGGATTGATGCCTGCCGCATGCACACGCACGAGAACCTCATCCGGACCGGGTACCGGTATCGGCACATTGCGGACCCCGAGCACGTCGGGGGGCCCATACCGGTCCCGGACGATCGCCCTCATGGTCGATTGCCGTGATGATTGATCCTGTGACACCGAGTCTGATGGTGTGGTCATGGCACTTCCGTTCCCTGGACCCGCGTATTCGGGGTCCTCTTTCGTACGTTGTAAGTCACTGCAGAGGATTTGACCATACAACGTAAGAACTGTCAAGTCGCCGAACCAATCGAGGGTA
>CAZDIQ010000212.1:0-2844 GCA_964505525.1 uncultured Acidimicrobiaceae bacterium
CCAGCCCACAGAACGAACACCGCCCATTCTGTGGGCTGGTGACCCACAAAAATGTACCCGCCGAACCCAGGGTACGCGGATACAAACTCGGTGGTTGGCGGGCTACCGTCTTGGTCATGGCTTGGTTGGCTCGTCGGTATTTGTTGTTTCGCGGGTGGAAGTTTGTCGGGGAGCTTCCCGTCGAACGTAGGGCGGTGATCGTGGCGGCACCCCACACATCCAACTGGGACTTTCTCGTCTTCCTCGCCGTGGCGCGACACTTCGGGATCAAGCCGCACTTCATGGGCAAGGACACCCTGTTCAAAGGGATCCTCAAGGGTCCGATGCGCCGGTGGGGTGGCATCCCCGTCGACCGGTCGAGACCAAACGAGATGGTGAAGTCGGTTGCGAAACACTTCGAGAACGCCGACGAGTTGTTCCTCGTGATCACACCGGAAGGCACCAGGGGAGCAGCGAAGATGTGGAAGTCGGGGTTCTGGCGGATCGCCGACGAGGCAGGTGTCCCGGTCGTCATGGGGTTCGTCGACGGGGCGACGAAGACTTCAGGTTTCGGTCCGACGAGTTACATCAACGGCGACCCGCACGCCTGGATGGAATCGGCGAGGACCTTCTACGCCGACATCAAGGGTCTGCGACCGGCGAAGCGAACTCCGATGTTCCTTGCGTCGGAAATGAGCGACCAGGGCGATTCCTAGGGCGGTTGTTGGTTCGCTCCACGCACGGCGCTAGTCTCGAACATATGTTCGATATCGTGGAAGAAGCGCCTGCGTACCTCGACGGGTTGAATCCCGATCAGGTGTCAGCCGTCATGCATGGTGACGGCCCGCTTCTGGTCATTGCCGGTGCGGGAACGGGTAAGACGCGCACCCTTGCTGCCCGGGTAGCCCGGCTCATCGATGACGGTGTGGAACCCGACCGGATTCTCCTGCTCACCTTCACCAGAAGAGCCGCATCCGAGATGCTGCGTCGCGCCGGGGGTCTCATCGAGGATCGGTCGGCTGGCAACGTCTGGGGTGGGACCTTCCACAGCGTCGGTAATCGGCTCCTCAGGCGGTACGGCAATGCGGCGGGTCTGTCGGACGGCTTCACCGTGATGGACCGCACCGACACCGAGTCGCTGTTCGGGATCCTGCGCACACAACACGGCTTCGGAACCGCCAAGGCGAGGTTCCCCCGCAAGGAGACGATTGCGTCGATCTACTCGCGGGTCGTGAGCTCACGGGTCCCGCTGTCGGAGACGGTCAAGGATCGGTTCCCGTGGTGTCTCGATCACATCGAGGAGATCGCGATCCTCTTCAAGGCGTACACGGTCAGCAAGCGGGAACAGAACATCGTCGACTACGACGACCTGCTGCTCTACTGGCAGGCGCTCATGGATTCCGAGGCGGGTGACACGGTGCGTGGGCTCTTCGACCATGTCCTTGTCGATGAGTACCAGGACACGAACAACGCACAAGCCGACCTGCTCATGTCTCTCTGCGGTCCGAACGGGAACCTCACGGTGGTCGGCGATGACGCCCAGTCGATCTACTCGTTCCGTGCGGCTGAGGTCGACAACATCCTCGGATTCCCGCAGCGGTATCCCGAGTCGTCGATCGTGATGCTCGAAAGGAACTATCGATCGACGCCCGAGGTGCTTGCGGTTTCCAACGAGGTCATCGGTGCATCCGAAACCGCGTTCGACAAACAGCTGTGGACCAAGAACCCCGCCGGTCCGATTCCGTCACTGGTCACGTGTTTCGACGAGGCCGCCCAGGCCGATTGGGTGTGTGACCGGGTGCTGGCTTTGCGCGAGCAAGGGATCGACCTTCGCGATCAGGCGGTGCTCTTCCGGACGGGACACCACAGCGGTGGTCTCGAGATCGAACTGGCGAGAAGGAACATCCCTTTTGTCAAGTTCGGTGGTCTCAAGTTCCTCGAGGCCGCACACGTGAAGGATCTCCTGTCGGTGTTGCGGATTCTGGACAACCCGAAAGACGGCTTGGCATGGAGTCGTGTCCTGTTGATGCTCCCGGGTGTCGGACCGGCCACCGCCGCGAAGATCTCGGCGCACCTCGACGAAGTCTCGGCAGCGGCGGGCATCGACGCTCTCGAGGCGTTCATCAGGTACGACCTGCCCGCGAGCAATGAGACCCGCGAGGTACTCGGGTTGCTCCGCGATGTGCTCGTCGACGCCAGGGGTGAGAGTTCGGGCGAGCCACCACCTTCGGTCCAGATCGAGCGGATCAAGGACTTCTGCGAGGCCGTGTTCGACCGCTCGTATGACGACGCGGCGACCCGTCTCGGTGACATTGATCATCTCGCATCCCTCGCCGCGGATTACAGCTCGAGGAGTCGGTTCCTCACCGAGATCACCCTTGATCCGCCGAACAGCACGACCGACCTCGCCGACACGCCACACCTCGACGATGACTACCTGATCCTGTCGACGATCCACTCGGCCAAGGGAGGGGAGTGGCGGTCGGTCACCGTCATCCACGCTGCCGACGGAAACATGCCCTCGGACATGGCGCTGTCGGAACCGGGTGGACTCGAAGAGGAGCGTCGCCTCATGTACGTCGCCCTCACCCGCGCAAAGACGCACCTCGCCGTCACGGTTCCCCAACGGTTCTACCACCATCGCTACGCATCGAACGCGGCGCACTCGTACGCCCTCCCGAGCAGGTTTCTCGACCCCGCCATGGGATCGTTCGAAGCATCAGCCTTCGGCACCCCGGCCGACGACCCGGCCTTCGCCCCACTCCCCGACGGCGTGGATCCGGTTGGGGAAGTGTTGAAGGCCCTGTGGGAGTGAGAGGCAAGTCCGAGGCAAGTCCACAGTCCACAGTCCACAGTCCACAGTCC
>CAZDIQ010000213.1:0-2828 GCA_964505525.1 uncultured Acidimicrobiaceae bacterium
TGCCTTCTCCGGTCTACTACCCGTTCTACGGCAGGATCCGCGGTGTCGGCCGGGACGTGCTCGAGGTCCCGAGTCATGTCGATGCGTCGGGCAGGTTCACGTTCGATCTCGAGGGTATCGATCGGGCGCTCGCCGCCGGTGCGGGATCCATTGCCCTGTGCAACCCGTGGAACCCGACCGGCCGCGTGCTCAACACCACCGAGTTGGGTGACATCGTGGAACTCGCCAAGGGACACGATGCACTGATCATCTCCGACGAGATCCACTCGCCGATCGTGTACGACGGTGCGAAGCACATTCCGATCGCCACGCTCGATCCTGATCGGGTCGTGACCGTCGCGGCGGCATCCAAAGCATGGAATCTGCCCGGGCTCAAGTGCGCACAGGTAATCCTGACCAGCGAACGTCATCGCGACACCTGGACATCGGTGTTCACACCGGAGAAGGTCGGCGTAGGGACCCTCGGGCTCGTGGGGAGCGCCGCGGCATACCGCGATGGGGTCGATTGGTTCGACGGGGTGCTTCGCGACCTTGGCGCATCCCGCGACCAGCTTGTGTCCGACCTCGCCGAACGCCTGCCGGAGGCACGGGTCTCGGTTCCCGAGGGTACGTACCTGGCGTGGGTCGACATGACTGCCTACGGAATGACTGACCCTGCTGCAGAACTCCTCGAACGAGCACGGGTCGCCGTCACGTCGGGAAAACCGTTCGGGTCCGAGGCATCCCAGTCGATCCGGATCAATTTCGCGACCTCGCGTACCGTGCTCAGCGACATGGTCGACCGCATCGCGTCCGCCGTCACAGGGTGAATCGGCCTCCGATCAACGCCCCATGACCCGATGGATTGACCCCCACGACCGCATGGGTACCATTGTGCGCCTAGCCCCTCGGGGCACAGGAAGCCAACGGGCCGGTACATCATGACGTGGACACCAGACAGCTGGCGTACAAAGACAGCACAACAGCAGCCGACATACCCCGATCCTGACGAACTCAGGAGGGTCGAGAAAGAACTAGCGGGTTCACCCCCGCTCGTGTTCGCCGGTGAAGCGCGGAACCTCCGTGAACAGCTTCGCAAGGTCGCCCGCGGCGAGGCGTTCCTGCTCCAGGGAGGCGACTGTGCGGAGTCCTTCGCCGAATTCCACGTCGATACGATCCGTGACACCTTCAAGGTCATGCTGCAGATGTCGGTCGTCCTCACGTACGGCGCCTCGCTGCCGGTCGTCAAGGTCGGTCGGATGGCGGGTCAGTTCGCAAAACCTCGGACCTCTGAGCTCGAAACACAGGGGGATGTGTCCCTCCCGAGCTACCGGGGTGACATCATCAACGGCATCGGCTTCGACCCCGAATCGAGGATTCCCGATCCGAACCGACTCCTTCGGGCGTACAACCAGTCGGCGCTGACCCTCAACCTCCTGCGGGCGTTCGCCCAGGGGGGCATGGCGAATCTCGAGCAGGTCCACCGGTGGAATCTCGAATTCATCAAGGACACGGATCAGGCTGAACGCTACGAATCCCTTGCCGGGGACCTCGACGAGACCCTCGGGTTCATGCGAGCCATCGGTCTCACAGCCGACACCGTGCACCAGCTCCGTGAAACAGCCTTCTACACGAGCCACGAGGCGCTTCTCCCCGGATACGAGGAGGCGCTCACCCGCATCGATTCGCTGACGGGGCTGCCCTACGCGTGCTCGGCACACATGCTGTGGATCGGTGACCGCACCCGCCAGATCGACGGTGCGCACGTCGAACTTCTGCGTGGTGTCGAGAACCCGATCGGTCTCAAGTGCGGGCCGTCGCTGACCCCGGACGAACTGATCCGGCTCATTGCAGTCCTTGACCCCGATAACGACCCCGGCCGGCTCACGCTCATCACGCGCCACGGGGCCGATGCGATTGGCGATCATCTTCCTTCGCTCATTGAGGCTGTGGAGAAGGAGGGCATCGAGGTCGTGTGGTCGTGTGACCCGATGCATGGCAACACGATGGTTTCGGCCAACGGGTACAAGACCCGTCCCTTCGAGCGCATCGTGTCGGAAGTGGAGCAGTTCTTCGACATCCACCGGTCGTACGGCACCCACGCAGGCGGTGTCCATTTCGAGATGACCGGCCAGAACGTCACGGAGTGCACCGGTGGGTCGATCCAGATCGAAGAGGCGAATCTTGCCGACCGCTACCACACGCACTGCGATCCTCGCCTCAACGCCAGCCAGGCCCTCGAATTCGCGTTCATCCTTGCCGATCAACTGAAGCAGTCGAAGGTATCGCCCACCACGTAGCCGACGATCGAAGGTCCGACTAGACCAGGATCGGCAGGGTCAGCTCGATCACGATCCCCGAGACCAGGATGAACACGCCGAACCCGAGGGCGATCATCCGGTTCCTGCGCTTGATGAGCTTGGAACTCACGCCTGCGAAGAACAACACTGATGCGAACAGCACCATGGTGAGCACGTAGTTGTCGCTGTTCTGGTTTGCGGTCTGTCCATCGGCGGCCTCGCGATCGGCTACCTCGGCCAGTCGCGCAGCCTCCACATTGTCCTCGACGACATACTCGGGCATGGCGAACGGCGAGGGCGGTGCGTCGGGGTTGGTCAACGGATTGGTCGCAATCCACGCATCGACCGCAGGGACGAACTCGGGTCGGAAGCGTTGGAACAGAAATCCCGATGTCGTCCGTGGGGTCGGGACGTACTCGTCGCCCGGTCGGAACGTGATCGACCCGTCCTTGATCTCGGCGTTGAAGGCGGCAACCCAATCGATGAACATCGCTACATCGATCTGGGTCTTCTGTCCTCCGATGACGTCGTACCGCATCGATTCGGTCC
>CAZDIQ010000214.1:0-2775 GCA_964505525.1 uncultured Acidimicrobiaceae bacterium
TCGCTCGTCATTGCCCACAGGCTTTCGACCGTGGTCTCGGCTGATCGGATCATCGTCCTCGATGCCGGTCGGATCGTCGAGCAGGGGACCCATGCCGAACTCCTGGCCGCCGAGGGTTTGTATACGCATCTGTTCCGTACGCAATTCCGGGAGGCCGGGTCAGATGTCCTGTGACCTTCCGATGATCCGGACCGGGCCGTGAGGCGACTCCGCACACCCATGGCAACGGTGGTGCTCACGATCGCCCTTGTGACGGCCGCGTGTTCGTCCACCCCACCGATGTCGATCGATGCCTATGCCGATGCGGCAACCGCCGCAACCGCAGCGTACGTCGGGGAATCGCAGCAACTCGGATTGACGTACCAAAAGACGGTCGAAAGTGAGGTAGGCAAGATTGTCGATTCGGGAGCCGCGGACGCAGTTGCCGACGCTACGACCCTCGTGCGCACCGAAACCGTCAACTACCTTGCGCTGCTCGACGATGCCATCCTGCGGTATGTGGCAGCCATCGAAGATATGACCCCGCCAGCGGCCGTGAAGGACGCCCACGGCGCCTATCTCGCCATTGTCGAGTCCGTCAGGGCGACGGTTCCCCAAATGCGCGAGGCAGTCGCGTCGGCTGGGTCGATTCCTGAGATCCAAGCCGCACTGCGCCGCTCGGGATTCGCCGACGGCCAGGCAGCATGGCTTGCCACCTGTTCCTCCCTCGAACAGGCGGTGCGTGACGCCGGGCGGGGCGTCGACCTCAAGTGCGTGAGGCCGGACGCGAACCCTGCGGATGGAGCAGGGCCATGAGCGGGGTGGTAGGCGAGTACGACGTCTGGGACGGCTCACAATGGGTCACGGTACGGGTACCCGTCAGCGGAGGTGAATCGGTCATGGTTCCCGTGCTCAGGGTCGTCGTCGTGGATGCGACGGGCGAGCGGATTCTGCTCCAACGGCGCGACATCGGGGGTGAACCGGTGCAAGGTCTGCTCGAAATCCCGGGTGGGCGCTGGCGCAGCGGTGAGTCGCCGATCGAGTGTGCCACCCGCGAGGTTCGGGAGGAGACGGGTATCGACCTCACATCGATCGACGGTGTGACGCTTGATCACATCGATGACCGTCGGGTTGTTGCGTCGATCCGACCGCTGGTTGTCGTCGCCGGGGTCGACGGAGACTTTCCTGCGATTCACACCGTGCTGGTCGGCACCGGATCGGGGACCATTGCTGCCCAGAAGGGCGCGTCGACGGATGTCCGTTGGTGGCCGATTGCCGATGTTCGCGAGGAGATGGCTGCCAACCGTGACGGGTTCATCCCGTCGTCATTTGCGGCCCTGGCTGCCTATGCGGAAAGGCTCGACTCGGGCAGCTGATCGAACTCGTCGAGCGGATCGACTTCCTCGGTGTCCTTGCGGGATTCAGGGACCACAAGCACGGCCTTGCCTGATTCGAGCATGACCCTGCTCGACACGCTTTCCCACGCATCGCGATCGAAGATCTGTTTGGTCGCTCCGAGGATGACGACATCGACATCAAGTTCCGACGCTGTTCTTGAGATCTCGGCTGCGGCATCGGTGCCTTCGAGGACGACGATCTGGCACGGGATCTTCGCCTGCTCAAGGGCGAGCCGCACGGGTTCGGTAAGCCGGTGCGCCCGTTCCTCGAGGTATTGAGCCACGACGGTATCCGCCGTGGAGTCCGTCGAGGTCTGGGAGTCGCGCAACGGGTGCCAATCGCGTTCGTTGATCTCTTCGAGGAAGGTCCGCGGAACCTCTACGACCGTGGCGAGCGTCACCAATCCGGTACCACCGATCAGATGGCGGGCGAATTCGACCACGGGGGTGGGGCTGAGCGATCCGGCAGTTGCCACAAGAACATGCATCAGTGGAAGCATAGATAGCGCGGCGCCCTCGTGCGCAAATCGCGCGCTGGATCCGGTGGTGGCGAAGGTTCAGCCCTCCGTCGGTCTCAGGAGACGGAGTTGTCGTTCGATGTCGTCAAGCTCCGCCTGATACTTGTCGCGCAGCATCAGATTGATGTTGTGGCTGTACGCCCCTGGGTCTTGGATGTTCTTGCCGCCGCGCTTCTCCGAGTATCCGGGTTTGATGAACTGGTCGTTGATGTACGCCCTACGCGCCTCAAGGGATTCGATCTGATTGGCAACGGCAACCGGATGCCGACCGGCAAGGGCGATCGCTCTCGCCTCCTCCTGGAGAGATTCCTTGCGATCCACGAGCCGCTGACGTTCACGAGCCGTCAGACCATCGCGACCGAGCTGCTCGGTGAGGGAGTGGATCTCGCTGAGAAGAGAGTCGATGTCTTGGGGCAATGCCGCGACCTAGTGGGGATTCGAACACTAGTGATTGTGGATTATGGATGATGGACCGCTTACCGCTTACCGAACCAGCACCGATGATGGATCATGGATGATGGATCGGGTTCAGACGACGGATGACAGGGGAACGGTCGCTTTCCGCTTACGGCTTACGGCTTACCGAACCCGGATTCTTGAGTCTTGGATCTTGAATCTTGGATCTGATCCGTCTTAGCCACAGAACCGTGGGTAAGTCGATTTTGTCATTCGGAGGTGGCTGAACCCAAGGGTGAGCAACCGGCCAGGAACCCGTGGGACTGTTGAAGAAACACCACCCTCAACCAGTGGTTGAGGGTTTTCCTCGTCGGGCCGGATTTAAGGTGCAAAGTACAAAGTAGAAAGTACAAAGTACACAGCCCGGCAACTCGCGTCCTCCCTTCAGGGGGGACGGCAGACGAGCGTCAGCGAGGATGCAGGGG
>CAZDIQ010000215.1:0-2772 GCA_964505525.1 uncultured Acidimicrobiaceae bacterium
GGGCGAGAATCGAGAACCGAAGGACCCGGGTTCGGGAGCAGCGTATCCGTTGCCCCAGAGCCCGGGTCTTTTCCATGGGCCGGTGGTGACATACCATGGGGTCCGTGACCGATCACATCTCCTCGACGAAGAATCCGATCGTTCGATCGTTTGTGCGTCTGCACCGGCACAACGAACGACTCGAGTCGGGTCGGATCCTCATCGAAGGGCCGACGGTTTTCGATGCTGCCGTCACAGCAGGAGTCGTTCCGATGGTCGTCCTCGCATTGGAGGATGACGTCGCGACCCGCGAGGCGATGCAGAGTCGCGGTGACGTCGTGTTCCACACTGTCACCGAACATGTGCTCAAGGCGGCGTCGGACACGACACACCCGCGTTCGCCTGTTGCAATCTTCGCCAGGCCGAAACAGGGCGAACTCACCGATCGCAACGTCGTGGTGCTCATCGACGTCGCCGATCCAGGCAATGTCGGCACCATCATCCGGACAGCCTCGGCACTCGGATGGGATGTTGCCGTGTCGCCGCACACAGCCGATGTGTGGAGTCCCAAGGTGCTCCGATCGGGGGCAGGTTCGCACTTCGCCACGACCATCGTCGAGATGGAATCGCTCGAAGCGACGTTCCCAGACGACCGGTATTCCCTCGTTGCCACCGTCGTCTCCGGTGGAGCCGCGACGGTGGACACGGAACGTCAGATCGCCCTTCTGATCGGCAGCGAGGCACACGGGCTGCCCGTAGAAGTCGTCGAGCAGGCGGCAACAAGGTTGACGATTCCGATGCCCGGTGGGGCCGAAAGCCTGAATGCCGGTGTGGCGGCGGCTCTCGGTATGTGGATCTGCATGGGAAGTGACGCAGGTGGGGCAGGGTCGGTGTGAACTTCCCTATCGGAATGCTCCGTGATAGGGTCACGGCATGATGACCGAACGGAAAGCCGAACGATTTACGAGGGAGTTCTTCACGGGCCGTCGCGCCCGGGCCTTCTGACTCGTCCTCAATGTCTTACCAAGAAGCCCGGGTGCACCCCGGGCTTCTTGCATTTGCCCCACCCATTCGCCCCGCCACCACCGAAAGGTCCCGAGCACGATGACCGCTAACCTCCCAGAACCCATGGATTCACTCGAACAACTTCGTTCCGATGCCCCCGCACGGCTCGCCGGTGTGGCATCGATCGTGGACCTCGATGAACTTGAGAGCCAGCTCGTAGGCAGGAACTCACCGATCGGCCAGGCGCGTCGCTCACTCGGTTCGATCAGCGACGACGCCGAACGCGGTCGGACGGGCAAGGCGATCAACGATGTGGCTCTCGAGATCCAGGCACTGCTCGACGCCAAACGGTCCGAGCTCGCACAGGCCGAAGAGATTGCCCATCTTGTCACCGACTCGGTCGATGTGACCCTGCCAGGGCGTCAGCCCGCCCGCGGTACGCATCACCTCGTGCAGTCCACGATGGATGAGATCGTCGACATCTTCGTCGCCCTCGGATACTCGGTGGCGACGGGACCAGAAGCAGAGACATCGTTCTACAACTTCGATGCCCTCAACATCCCCGAGACGCATCCGTCGAGGCTCGAGAGCGACACGTTGTACCTCGACTACGGCGACGGACAGGACGAGGTGCTGCTGCGGACGCACACGTCCCCGATGCAGGCCCGATACATGGAAGAACACGACCCGCCCACCTACGTCGTCGTACCCGGGCGTGTCTTTCGGGCTGACGCCGTCGACGCGACCCACGCCCCGGTGTTCCACCAGATCGAGGGTCTTGCTGTCGATGAGGGCATCACGCTCGGCGACCTCAAGGGGACGTTGGCATTCTTTGCAAAGCAGTTCTTCGGACCCGGTACGGAGGTCAAGTTCATCCCGCACTACTTCCCGTTCACCGAACCGTCCGCCGAGATGCATGCCTTCACCAACGGGCAATGGATCGAGCTTCTCGGTTGTGGCATGGTCAACCCCGCGGTCTTCAGACACGTGGGATACGATCCCGATGCGGTGACGGGGTTCGCCTTCGGCATGGGTGCCGAACGCATGGCGATGGTCCGTCACGGCATCACGGATCTGAGAACCCTGCTCGACCCCGACAGGCGCGTCCTGGAGCAGTACCGATGAAACTGACACGTTCCTGGCTCGATGAGTTCGTCGAGATTCCGACGGACGATCCTGTGGCCCTTCTCGAGGACTTCGAGAGTCTCGGCCACGAGATCGAGGATTGGCACCTCATCACACCGGCATTCAGCGGCGTGGTCGTCGGCAAGGTCCTCGAGGTCGCTGCCCACCCGAATGCCGACAAGATCAGGGTCACCCAGGTCGATGTCGGATCGGAAGTCCTCGAGATCATCTGCGGTGCGTGGAACTTCGATGCGGGCGCCATCGTCCCGGTTGCGGTTCCTGGTGCGGTGCTTGGTGAGGACTTCGAGATCACGCGACGCGAGATCCGGGGTGTGACCTCGAACGGCATGATCTGTTCCGAGGTCGAGCTCGGTCTCGGCGCTGAAGCCGACGGCATCATGGTGCTCAACGATGACTACCCGTCATGTGTCGACGCGATCGGGACGGACTTCGCCGAGTTCATGGGCTTCCCCGATGTCTACTACGAGGTGAACGTCACCCCGAATCGACCTGACTGTCTGTCGGTGTACGGGCTTGCGCGCGATCTGTCTGCCCTCTACCAGACGCCGTTGAGGGCTCAGAACATCGCAGTCACCGAACAGGGCGACCCGAACGACGTGGCGGTCTCCATCGAGGCAGACGATCTCTGTCCCAGGTTCACCG
>CAZDIQ010000216.1:0-2768 GCA_964505525.1 uncultured Acidimicrobiaceae bacterium
CGACGACGTCGACCTCACCGCCATGGACCGCATCTTCAGCGCCCTGAGAGTCTGACGTCGGGGGCCCGGATCATCAATGCGAGGGTGGCCGTCGGCGGTCCTGCTACCTGCTCCACACGTCGATCTTGTTGCCCTCCGGATCCAAGAGTGTCATATCGCTGCCCGACCACACGCGGTTGGATGGGCCGATGACCGCATCGTTCAGGTAGTTGCACATGTGCCGGCTGAGCCCGGTATCCGGTGGGCACGGGTCACCTTCGCGGCCTTCCTGGGAAATAGTAAGCGAGCGACCCGGTGGCACGATCGTCACATCTCGCACGACGTAGGTGTCGCCACCTCGATCGGTCACGGACCAGCCCTCGATGTTGACCGGAACGGATCCGTGGTTCCGCACGAACACGGCGAATACCAAGGGCCATGTGTTCGGCTGGTATACCGCGTCGATGGTGAGTATCGGTGTACCGGGCGGCACCACCTCGAGTAGCGACTCCGAACTGTCGGATCCAACGGACACATTGTGTGACCCGACGGACAGACCCAGGCTTCCCGGTGTGAACGCACACGACTTCCGCTTGCCGGACCCGGTCGCCGTGCACGCAACGGCACCGTCAACGAGGACGGGTACCTCTTGCAACTCGTCGCTCTCCACCCTCACGACAACTTCCGTGTCGGCTGAAGCGCGACTCGGGTTCACTGCTTCGATTCGCGGTACTGACCCCTTGATATCCTCAGTCACCGGCGGCGAAGACGGGACAAAGTCCGACGGCGAGGGTGAAACCCATATCGCTCCGTAGGACTGCTCGTCGCCGACGTCTGCACCCACTGCGACCACAACTCCATCGTCAGCAGCAAGACCAAACGCGACCGAGCCCCCAAGTTCCGTCGTATCGGCGAGGTCGAGCTGGGTCCACGTCACTCCATCCGGCGAAGTCCAGGTCATCCTCTCGAAGTCGGTCCCGACAATGTGTGCGCCAGCCGCCACGAACCCTTCGGAGGTCGCAATGACGTCGTAGATCCGAATCGAACCACGCTCCGGCACGAAGTCGTCCGATGCCACGCGGTTCCACGAGGTCCCGTCCGGCGACCACCACACGGAACCTGCGCTGCCATCGAAACCAACCGCAACGACGGTGGAATCGCGCGAGGCAAGCGCCGTCGCAGCCGCTTGTGAGGTGGCGCTATCGAGAACAATCCGAGTCCAGTCCTCGGATCCACGCCAGACGACCGCATTCGATTCGCCTGCCGAATCTGACCAGATTCCACTCACGAAGAGCATTCCGTCGGCAACCGTACCCCCGGTCGCCTCGGCTGTGGCTCCGACAAAGACCGGGTCGGTGAGAATCCGCCAGGTCGACCCGTCCTGCGACAGTGCTATTGCCGCGGCTGCCCGATCTCCGGATTGTGATGTACCGAAGGCGGCAAATCCTTCGCCGAATGCCTCAGCTCTGTGGAGCGCGGTCTGGACCTGCGCTGCCGTTCGCTCGATCGACGCTCGCTGCCATTGACCGGTCCCGATCCGAGGAACGGTCCGATACCAGATGGCTACACGCCCATCTGCATCTGAACCGACCACGACGTGAGAGCCATCCCCGATCGCAACACCGTCAATGGTCGCGGAGGGTGGTATCCCAAGCTGATCAACGATCCAAGTCTCGATCTGCGAGGAGCGCAGGACGACCGGCACCGGATTGCCATCACGCGAATCAGCGCCAACCGCCAACATGCCTCCGCCACGTGCCGAAACCTGAACCAGCGACAGACGTTCGTCGCCTTCGAACAGCACGGAATGCGGCACACGGCCCCAAGTAGTGGGCAGGCTTGCGGTTGGGACTGGTACCTGCTCGTATGCCACCACGGTTGCGTCAGGGGTCGATCTGAAGAGCAAGAGTGGGAGCGTCACCGCTACCACGAGTGCGAAACCCAGGGCAATGGCGAGCCCTGCTCGATTGCGCCGGTGTTCCTTGCGGAGGGATCTGTTGATCGCGACCTCAAGCTCGTCGCCAAGCCGAATGGCGTAGTCACCCTTCATCGACGGCCCCCAATTCTCTGGCCAGGTGGTCAAGACCACGATGCACTCTGACCCTTGCAGCACCCTCGGAGCACCCGAGTTGTCGTGCCACCTCAGCGAAGGGAAGATCCTCGATCACCCGTAACCGCAGCGCTTCCTGGTTGCGGACGCTCAGGCCATGCATGGCGTGGCCGATGGCTTGGCGGTAGGCCGTGGCGTCCACCATCTCGTCGATGCGATCCAAGTCGTCGCTGGTTCGATCAGGCATGACCATGCCGAGTCTGCGTACCGCCGCGAGTTCAACACGCTGACGTCGTCGGTACTGTGACAGCTCCTTGCCCGCAATGCCGTAGAGCCATGCGCCGACCGGGCGACCGACGTCCCGAAATCGTGTCCGCTTCGTCCACGCGACCGCAAACGTCTCGGCCGCCAAGTCCGCTGACACTTCGGCGTCGAGCGTCCGTACATAGAAGTAGCGCAAGATCCGCGCGATCCAGCGGTCGTAGATCATGCGAAATGCTTGCGGATCAGAACGCGCATCGACGAGCAGTTCAGAGTCCGTCCGCTCGGTAGCTGCCACATCGAACCTCTCTCTGTCGCCAGCTTCCGAAATCCGCACTCTACGTCCACCGATACCGTCACAGGGCTGAAGTTGGTCACGCATGGTTACGTATCGAGCCACGAAAGTGTTACACCGCTGGGCAAGGGGATTCGACCCAGGGATTGCGCGACGAGTGAACGTCACACTCGAACGGCGCGG
>CAZDIQ010000217.1:0-2757 GCA_964505525.1 uncultured Acidimicrobiaceae bacterium
AGCGGTGAGCGCAACGCCGTCATCTGTCTCGCCCAAACCTGCGGAGCCTCAGTGAGTTCAGAACCACCGAGACGGATGAGAAGGCCATGGCTGCGGCTGCGACGGCTGGGTTGAGGAGCCCGAAGGCTGCGAGTGGGATGGCTGCGGTGTTGTAGCCGAACGCCCAGAACAGGTTCTGTTTGATCGTGGAAAACGTTGCTCTCGCGAGTGTGATGGCGGTCACGCTGAGTGCGGGGTCACCCGACATCAACACGACATCGCCGGACTCGATCGCCACATCCGAGCCCGATCCGACCGCCATGCCGAGATCGGCGACGGTGAGAGCGGGCGAATCATTGATGCCGTCGCCCACGAAGGCAACGACGTGTCCCTGAGCCTGCATGGCTTCGATGGCGGCCGACTTGTCACCCGGCAGAAGATCGGCGACGACGGTCTGTATGCCGAGTGACGTCCCGATGGCTTCTCCGACCCTTGCCGCGTCCCCCGTCAACATCACGGTTGCGATTCCGTCGTCGTTGAGGGCACGAATGGCATCGTGGGATGTTTCGCGGATCGAATCGGCAACGCTGAGTGCACCGGTCACTTCACCGTCGAAGGCAGCAACGAACGTCGTGTTGCCGCGGCCCTCCATCTGGTCGAATCGACCGCGCCAGTCGCCCAGTTCGATACCCATCGACTCAAGGAACCTCGGACTCCCGACGGCGACCCTCGATCCGTCGACGGTCCCGACGACGCCCTTTCCGGTGACGGACTCGAAGGCGGTGGGTGTGACCAGGGTGATGTCGCGCTCTTCGGCGCCGAGAGCAACCGCCCTGCCGATCGGGTGCGGCGATGACGCCTCGACCGACCCGACGAGTCGGAGGAACTCGGTCTCGTCGATGTCGGTGTCGAGATCGACCAACGTCATCGCACCACGCGTGAGGGTTCCCGTCTTGTCGAAGACGACGGTGTCGGTGTCGCGCGCCCGTTCGAAGACCTCGGCATTCTTGAAGAGCACGCCGAGTTCCGCGCCTCGACCCGAGCCGACCATGATCGCTGTCGGGGTGGCGAGACCGAGTGCGCATGGGCACGCGATGATGAGCACGGCAACGGCGGATTCGATCGCTCGACCGGCATCCCCCGTTATGACGAGCCAAGCGACGAGGACGACGATCGCGACACCGATCACGGCAGGGACGAAGATCCCCGAGACCTTGTCAGCGAGTCGCTGGACCGGCGCTTTCGTCGCCTGGGCATCCTCAACAAGTCGCATGATCTGGGAGAGTGCCGTGTTGGGACCAACGTGGGTCACCTCGATCTCGAGACGTCCCTGCTGGTTGACCGTGGCGCCGTACACGGTCGCACCAGGCTTCTTCGTCTCGGACCGACTCTCGCCTGTGAGCATCGACTCGTCCACGCCTGACTCCCCGGCGACGACGCGTCCATCGGCGGGGATCCGCTCTCCAGGGAGAACGATGACGATGTCACCGGGGGCGAGTTCGAGCGGGTCGACCATGACCGTCGATCCACTGCGGATCACCCGAGCTTGTTTGGCTCCCAACTCGGCCAACCGTGCGATCGCTCCTGAGGCCTGACCCTTCGCCCTGGCCTCGAAGTACCGCCCGACCAGGATCAGCGTGATGATCATCGCTGCGGTCTCGAAGAACACGTGCGACGCGCCGTGCGTTGCCGTGTGACCCGTCCCCATGATCGCCGCGGCACCGTTCGTGAACAGGATGTAGGACGAGTACGCCCACGCCGTCAGGGTCCCGACCGAAATAAGTGTGTCCATGGCGGGCGACAGTGACGTGACCTGTTTCCAGGTCGCGCGGTGGAACTGCCACCCGAACCCGAGGACGACGATGGTCGTGAGGACGAACTGGACCCACGGGTTCCAGGTGGTGTTGGGTCCGACCATTGCGAGCCACATCACCGGGGCTGTGAGGATCGCGGCACCGATCACCAGTTTGAGCTGGGCAGCCGCTTCCGCATTGAATCGCTCCGAGACCGGACGCCTGTCGTCATCAGGTCCTATCTCTGAGATCGTGTAGCCGATGCGTGCAACCGCGGCCGTCAGGGCTTCGATGTCAGCAGATGCGTCGACCGTCGCCCGTGCCTCCTGCCCGGCAAAGTTGACAACGGCGGACTCGACGCCTTCCTGCTTGCCGAGGACGCGCTCGATCCGAACGGCGCATGAGGCGCACGTCATCCCCTCGACGTCGAACCGGACCGTGTCAGTCATCTGTGTTCAGGAGTTGGCGACTTCGTAGCCCTGTTCGGCGATGGCTTCGACAATCGTGTCAAGGGTCACCGAATCGTTGTCGTAGCTGACGGCAACCGTGCGGTCAGGGATCGAAACTTCGGCCAAAGCAACACCCTTGAGAGGGCTCAGAGCACCCTCGATCGAGGTCTTGCAGTGATCGCAGGAGATGTCGGGAACGGAGAGCGTGATATCGGTCATGGGGTTGTCTTCTTTCTCGGGATTGATGGTGCGTATCGGAGCGTTTCGAGGAGTTCGTCGACGACCTGCTCGGAACGACCGTGTTCGACGTGATCGAGCACACAGGTCTCGACGTGGTTCTGGAGCAGGATCCGGTTCACACCCTCAAGCGATCCCTGCAAGGCAGAAATCTGCTTCATGATGTCCGGGCAGTACTGCTCCTCCTCGACCATCCTGATGACACCGTCAAGATGCCCGCGAACGGTCTTGAGTCGGTTCAGTGCTGACTTCTTGTGTACTTCCTTCATACCGGAGAGTCTACCCCACCCGGGGAGGGG
>CAZDIQ010000218.1:0-2746 GCA_964505525.1 uncultured Acidimicrobiaceae bacterium
GCCCCCCTGGCTCGCAAGCTCGCCCGTCCCCCCTGAAGGGAGGACGCGATTGCTGATGCTGTACTGAGTACCGAGTACCGAATACTGAGTGCTCTGTACTGAGTACTGAGAACTTTGTACTGTGTACTCGCAGGCGTAGCCTGCGTACTTTCTACTCGCAGGCGAAGCCTGCGCAAGGGCTGGCTCCATGCAACGGGTGATCGAACGAATTCTGAACCTTCTTGCGTTCCTCCTGACGGTGCACAGACCGGTCACGGCGGACGAGATCAGATACACCGTTGCGGGCTACGACCAGGGATCCGACGCTGCTTTCCGTCGCACATTCGAACGGGACAAGGACCTTCTCCGATCGCTCGGCGTCCCGCTCACGATGGCGGCGCTCGATAGCTGGGAGGTCGACGCCGGTTACGTCATTCCACCGGATGAATACGCCATTGCGGACCCAGGCTTGACCGAGGAGGAACGCTCGGCACTGCTCGTGGCCGCACAGGCAGTCCAGTTCGCAGGTCAGGCCACGGGGCTCGCTGCGATCTTCAAGCTCGGTGGCGCGTCTCCGATCCTCAACGCCCCGAACGTCGCTGCGGACCTCGGCCATGATCTCGACACCCTCGGACTCCTCTTCGAGGGGGTGTCGCTGCGCAAGACCGTCAGGTTCACCTACAGCGACAAGCCACGGCGGGTCAGGCCGTATTCGCTTGCTCATCGTTCGGGTCACTGGTATCTCGCCGCACCCGAGACGAGTGACGAATCGGTGGTCAAGGCGTTCCGGGTGGATCGCATGACCGGCGTCGCTCTCGATGACCGGGCCGCGGCATTCGAGGTTCCTGATGACTTCGATGCGGGATCAGTCATCCCCACGAGAAATGTCGTCGGGGATGCAGACGAGGTTGCGACCGTCCGGTTCCTGCGTGACGTTGCACCGGTTGCGATCCGCCAAATCCCGGGGATCACGCAGCACCCGGTCGACGATCAGTTCGTCGATCTCAGGGTCCCCGTGCGACAGGACTCGGCGTTCGTCGGCTGGGTACTCGGATTTGACGACGCTGCCGTGATCATCGAACCCGACCACCTGCGCGACAAGCTGCTTGACCACATCAAGGCCGCGTCGTGACTGCTCGTACCCAGACCCGCATCGCACGGATACTTTCGATGATCCCCTATGTCGTGGCGAACGACGGAGCATCGCTCGACGACCTGCGCGACCGCTTCGACTACGCAACGAGTTCCGAGGTCATCAAGGATCTGAACCTGATCTTCCTGACCGGGCTCCCGGGATACGGCCCGGGCGACCTGATCGACGTCGACATCTTCGAGGGTGAGGTCACGATTGATTCCGCCGACTACTTCGCTCGGTCGGTGAAGCTGACCCCTGCCGAGGCATTGGGGCTCCTTGCGGCGGGGTCGACGTTTCTTGCCTCGAATCAGGCACCGCCTGCGCTTGCGACGGCCATGGCCAAACTCTCGGTCGCCATCGGTGTCGAACTCGACGATCAGGTGGTCTTCGACGTCCCAACGCCTGAGTCGGTCACGGCCCTGCGACAGGCCATCGACGACAGCCGACTCGTCGAGATCACCTACGTGAGCCTCGCGAGGAACGAGCGAACGACCAGGGTGGTCGAGGGCGAGTCGGTCTTCTTCAATCTCGGAAACTGGTACCTGCGCGGATACTGCCGGCTTGCAGACGACGAACGACTGTTCCGCGTGGACCGCATCGACACGGTCGAGGTCCTTGAAGAGCAGTATCAGCCGAGCGTCGCTGACGCTCCGTCGACCGCTCGCTACGAACCGAGTCCTGACGACCACGTCGTCGTGTTCGACCTCGGCCAGGAATCCCGTTGGGTGACGGAGTATTACCCCATCGAGTCCCAGGAACCTGCCGGCGACCGAACGAGGGTCACCATGCGGTTTTCAGATGCTTTCGTCGCGGCCCGACTGCTCCTGCGCCTGGGTACCGACGCAAAGCTCGTATCGGGAGACGCCGTCCAGTCAGCCGTCACGGATCTGACGAAGCGGATAAGGGCAGCCTACGCGTAGGCAGGCTTGTGGCGTTTGACCAGCACGATGCTGGGGCGGAGAGCGGAAAGCTATGTCGCTCGTGGTTCGGTTGTGTCGCCGAAGGTCACCAGGCGAGAGAACCAGTCATCGGTGTCGAGCAGCCTTGTGAACCGTTCGAGTTCGGTCTCGGTGATCGGGCCGGGAGGTGTGAGGGTGACCTCGTATGAGACACCGGTTGCCAACAGGACACTGACGACACGCTGTGACGCGGGACGCCTTTGGATCGAGAAGCACTCGGGGCACACGAAGCGGTAGGTGCCTTCGTCTCCGCTGCCTTCGAGTTCAAGGGAGATGTCGGAAGTCCCGAGATGGATCTCTCCGCACTTCTCGCATGTTGTCTTGATGGTTGTCATGTGTGTGCTCAACTCCATAAGCCAGCGTTACGAAGGACATCGGCAGCACACGGAATCGGTAAAGGACTATTCGTGCGGTAGTCAGTACGAGCGCACCCGAGGTAGTCACTGCTAAGACAGATTCAAGATCCAAGATCCAAGATTCCGGACGACTTGTCAGCTCACACCTCGGTACTCGCTATTCAGCATTCGGTATTCGCTTGCTGAACTGTCGACTGAAAGGTTGCCGTCTTCCCCCTGCTCGCAGGCTCGCACGCCCCCCTGGCTCGCAAGCTCGCCCGTCCCCCCTGAAGGGAGGACGCGAAGAAGGCGCGCACGCGAAGAGGGTGCTCACACCA
>CAZDIQ010000219.1:0-2671 GCA_964505525.1 uncultured Acidimicrobiaceae bacterium
TGTCAGGTGGGGAGAGGCAACGCGTTGCGATCGCCCGAGCAATCGTGCACAAGCCGCGTCTTCTGCTCGCCGACGAACCAACCGGCAATCTGGATTCGGATACCGGCGACCAGGTGTTGGACCTTCTCAGCGAGCTTCGATCCGACGGTCTCACCCAGATCGTCGTGACGCACGACCCGAACGTGGCCGACGCCGCTGATCGTCGCATCGCTGTCAAGGATGGGTGGTTGACCGAGATTGTCTGACCAATCTGCACCCCGTCCGGTCCCGAAGAGGCCGCGTTCCCGACTCCGGATCGTCGACGCCATTGGCGAGTCCTGGACGGAGATCTCCCGCCATATCGCGAGGACCCTTCTCACTGCCATCGGTGTTGCGCTCGGCGTAGCCGCCATCGTTGCCACAAGCACGATCGTCCTCACCATTCGCTTCCAGGTCTCGGACGACTTCGACGCAAGGAGGGCGACACAGATCGATGTGCGGGCGGCTTCCGGCGATGGCGGAACCAACCTGTCGCCCTTCCCCGTGTCGTCGGTATCGCGGGCACGGTCCGAGTCGCTCAGCGGTGTGACAGGTGTAGCCGAGATGCGTTCGACGGGGAGGGAGCTACCGGTCGCGTTGTCGAACGTAGCCGCTGAAGCCGGCGTCCCACAGGTCTCCGAGGTGATGGCTATCGACCTGGTCGGCATGCAGGCTTTGGGCGTGGCGGTCGAGGGACCGGGCTGGGATCTCTGGCACGAGGATCACAACGAACGTGTTGCGGTGATGTCGCACAGGACTGCGGAGCATCTCGGTCTGTCGGGCCTAGCCGTTGGCGACTTCTTCTTTGTCGATGGGAACCGATTCACGCACATGGGCACGGTCTTGGACTCAGCGAGGGCTCCCGGCCTGATGGACACGGTTGTCATTCCGCTCGCGGCGAGTAGCACTCTCGAGTTCGACACAGACAGAGATCGCCTTGTGGTTGTCGTGGAACCCGGCGCGGCTCAGGCGGTGTCACAGGCACTCCCCGTCGCCCTCGACCCGGCGCTCCCGGACGTATGGATTGCGTACGCTCCGGTGAACGACGAAACGACCCGCCAATCCGTCGACGTCCGACTCCAGTCCCTCGCGGTGGGTCTTGGTGGAGTCATCCTGGTTCTCGGAATAGTCTCGATCGCCAACGCCACCTTGACTTCGGTACTCCAACGAATGAACGAGATAGGACTCCGGCGTGCCATCGGTGCACGTCCCCGGCACGTCGCCACCCACATCCTGTTGGATTCGGTCGGCATCGGCCTTGTCGGAGGGGTGGTCGGTTCCGTGATCGGTGTGACAGCGATGCTGATGCTTGCCTTGGCCAAAGGTTGGGTCCCGGTCGTCGACCCACTGGTCGTGGTGCTGGCCCCGATCGGCGGAGCGGCAGCCGGATTCCTGGCCGGTATCTACCCGGCATACGTGGGAAGTCGGATAGAACCCACGGAAGCACTGCGCCGGTGAATGTTCTGACCTGTCGCGCGACAAATCTGCGTTGCCGGACACATAGGGATGCAGGTCGAGTTCAGCCGGTGAAGATTGGATTCTGCAGAGGGATCAGATGAGACACAGAACCAGGAGCGCTCTCCGCGTCGAGGGTCAACCATGAGCAAACGCCATATTGCACCATCCCAGGTGGTTCTGTTGCTCACCTTGCTCTTTGTTGCCTCATGTGGGTCTGGCGAACAAGGTCAAGCGTCTTCCTCGACAACGTCAAGTCCCACGTCGACCTCAAGTCCGGGGTCAACCACGACATCGACGACGAACGGCAGCGAGCCGGGCGATGGTGACGGTGCTACAGGCACTGCCGTGTTCAGCGAGGGAGCCGAAGTCCTGGTGGTGGTGACCCCGGACGGGAGCTTCACGACGTCACGGACGTTCGCTGATGGCACGGTTGCGGTGAGCGCCTTCGATACCGCCTCCTTGACCCTCTGGGTCGTCGCCGGTGATGATGCAGGAAAGAACGTGAATCACCCACCGTCGGGTCCCGACTCGAAAGTCGTTGGTGCCGACTACTGGTCATCCCTCATGTGGGACGCCGCCCTACGACTTTCGCGCGGAGGGGCAGGCGACGAGGTCTCGTGGACGTCGATCGTGCCCGGAGATCCCGCCTACGACGGTCCGGCCGAGGTCGTGTGCGCGTACACCGTCCGCCTCGATCCACAGACCCGGCTGTTGCTCGCGTACACGATCGAATGCCCGGATCGACCCATTGCCACGTTCGAGATGACCAAGTTCGACCCGGCAGCGCGGATCGACCCGGCAGCGTTCATCGTCCCTGACGATGTCGGCAATGTCGTCACAGATCAGGGATTCCGTCATGTCACACTGGATGAAGCCAGGGCGGCGGTCGGCTACGCACTACCCGTTCCTCAGCTTCCATCCGGATTCGTCCTCGAGGAAGTTGTGTGGACCCCGCACGCTGTCGAGTCGCCGATGGAGTTCAGCGACATGCCATCACGAGATGTCGTTGTCATGGTTTTCCATGACGGATACCAACGGGTGACGGTGACCACCCGGGCCTTCGTCGCGAGCGTTGACCTCGGTCAAGGGGTAACCGCACCTGTCGTCTGGAACCCATGGGTGGTGGATGGACGGCCGACGGTCACGATCGAGGGAGCCATCGACGGCACCCCGATCGAGTTCACGTCCTTGGCAG
>CAZDIQ010000220.1:0-2659 GCA_964505525.1 uncultured Acidimicrobiaceae bacterium
CTTCACCCCGAAGCAGATCGATGCGATGGCGTTGGCGGTGTATGGTCCCACGCCCGGGAGCTTGACGAGGTCCGCAGCGGTCGTCGGCCAGCCGGTCTCTGCGACGATCCTGGCGGCGTCGCGCAAGCGCAGCGCTCGGCTGTTGTAGCCGAGACCGCTCCACTCGGCGAGGATCTCGGTGTTGGTCGCCTCGGCGAGGTCGTCCTCGGTCGGCCACCGTTCGAGGAACGCCTCGTACCTCGGGATCACCCGATCGACCTGCGTCTGTTGGAGCATGACCTCCGACACCAGTACCCGATACGGGTCGGTCGAGCGTCGCCAAGGCAGATCACGACGATTGGCGGAGTACCACTCGAGCAGGTGCTGGTTTCTGTCCGCGATGTCCGAGCGAACCCGCACGGTCAGGGGGTGGTTGTGGTCGTCGGTGGTGCCACGTAGGTGTAGACGATGATGTCGATGATCGTCCCCTCGTCGACCATCGAACCGGCAGGAGCGCTCTGGGATTCCACGAGTCCGTCCAACGCCTGGTTGGCGGTTGGGATCGTGCCATCGATGTTGACGTCGAGTCCGGCGGCGATCGCTGCCGCCTGGGCAGCTGCGGTGGTGCTGCCGACGAAGTTCGGGACCGCGACCTTCTGGACGACGCCGAGTTTGACCGTCACGGACGAACCGACTTCGACCGTCTGACCGGATGCCGGACTCTGTTCGGCGACGTTCCCCACGAGCCCCGAGTTGAGCGGCACCGGCACCGTTTCGTTTGAGACGACGAGCGAGAGTCCAAGTGCACTCAGGGCGCTCTGTGCCTGACCCTGGCTCATACCTTGCAGGTTGGGCACGCTGACGGGCTCCGGACCCTTCGACACGATGACGGTGATCGTCGCTTCGACCGGTACGACCTGTCCCGCTGCGGGGTTGGTCTCGATCACGAATCCGGCGAGCACGTTCGGCGAGAATTCCTCCTGCGTCTGGATGTTCGTGAACCCGTCGCGCGTGAGTCTGATGATCGCCTGATCGCGCGACCGCCCGGAGACATCGGGTATCTCGACCGCGGCGGGACCCGACGACACGACCAGGTCGACACGGGTGCCAGGGGCGGCCGTGGTCCCACCCGGGGGCGACTGGTTGATCACAATGTTCTCGTCGGTGTCATCGGTGGGTTGGTACGTGACTGTGCCTACCGCGAATCCCTGCTCAATGATGCGGTTGCGTGCGACTTCTTCGTTTTCGTTCAGCACATTGGGGATACCGAACTCTTCTGCACCCGTCGACACGTAGAGGGTCACGAACTCACCCTTCGGTACGTCGGTCCCCGGACCCGGTTCCGTCCTGATGACCCGGCCGGCGGCTATCACCTCGCTGGCTTCGTCCTTGGTCTTGACCTTCAACCCGAGTTCCTGGAGGATCTCGAATGCCTCCTCCGTCTCGGATCCTGTGAGGTTCGGCATCACCACGGTCTCGGTCGTGGCGTCACCGCCGGAGAGGAGTCTGAGCAGGAGCCACACGCCGAGCCCGAGTACGACCACAAGTCCGCCGACGGCCGCCCAATACCCGGTCTGTGACTGTTCCTTGGCAGGTGCGTCGAACGTGGACGTCCCTGCGGCGTAGCCGACCGCTGCCATGCCGCCCGCAGCGGCACCCGGTGCCGTCATGAGAGCCGTTGCTGCCGCGGCGACAGCAACACCGGCGGCGATCGGCTCGGTTCCATTGAGGTAGCGCAGGAGGTCGGCACGCATCTCTGCTGCGGTTTGGTATCGGTCCGTCGGGGCCTTCTTCATCGCATGGGCAGCGATGGCTCCGAGCTCGATCGGGGAATCCGGGTTGATCTCATGGGTCGGTGTGGCAGGTTCCGAAACGTGCTGGTAGGCGACAGCCACAGGACTCTCACCCGTGAACGGTGGCTGACCGGCGAGCATCTCATACAGGACGACACCGAGGGAATACACATCTGAGCGCTCATCGGCAGGCAGACCCTGTGCCTGCTCGGGCGAGAAGTAGGTTGCGGTCCCGATCACCGCCCCGGTGCGGGTCAGTTCCTCGGAATCGTCGAGCGCCCGTGCGATACCGAAGTCGGTCACCTTCACGGTCCCCTCATCGGTGATCATGATGTTGCCAGGCTTCACATCGCGGTGGTACACGCCGTGCTGATGGGCGATCGAAAGGGCAGCTGCGGTTTCGGCGGCAATCTCAGCTGCGCGTCGCGGGAGAATGGCACCGTCGGCCTTGACGACATCCCTGAGCGTCTTGCCCTTGATGAGCTCCATGACCATGTAATAGGTGCCGTTGTCCTGACCCCAGTCGTAGATCGCCACGATGTTGGGGTGCGACAGGTTCGCTGCCGCCTGCGCCTCACGTCTGAATCGGGTTACAAAGGCATGGTCGGACGCAAAATTGGCGTGGAGTGCCTTGACCGCGACGGAACGATTGAGGAGAGTGTCCTCAGCCTCAAAAACATCAGCCATCCCACCACGCGCGAGATGTCTGACGATGCGATATCTGTCCGAGAGTAAGCGATCCTGCACAAACCTGAGGGTAGCCAGCGACCCTGTTAATACAGATGACAGAAGAAAGAGTACAGAGTACAGAGTACCGAGTACCGACCCAGAGGTCGCGTCCTCCCATTCTTCGCGTGCTCCCCATTCTTCGCGTCCTCCCTTCAGGG
>CAZDIQ010000221.1:0-2654 GCA_964505525.1 uncultured Acidimicrobiaceae bacterium
CGCGTACCCTGGGTTCGGCGGGTACATATATGTACTCCCCAGCCCACAGAACGGGCGACGGTCACCTGGTCATCGCCTCTTTCATGGCGGACCCCATGTCGGTTGGCGTCGGGGCGACGACAACACCGGCGGCGTTCAGTGCAGCGATCTTGGCTTCGGCCGTCCCCTTCCCGCCGGAGATGATGGCTCCGGCGTGGCCCATCCGCTTGCCGGGAGGTGCCGAGGTCCCCGCAATGAACCCCGCGACCGGCTTGGTCATGTTCGCCGTGATCCATTCGGCGGCCTCCTCCTCAGCCGTTCCGCCGATCTCGCCGATCATGATCACACCGTCAGTATGGGGGTCGTCGTTGAACAGCTTGAGACAGTCGACGAAGTTGGTCCCGTTGACGGGGTCTCCCCCGATACCGATCGCCGTCGTCTGCCCGAGACCGTTCAGGGTGAGCTGGTGCACAGCCTCGTAGGTGAGGGTTCCCGAGCGTGACACGACACCGATCGAGCCAGGTGTGTGGATGTAGCCGGGCATGATGCCGATCTTGCATTCGCGTGGTGTGATGACCCCCGGGCAGTTCGGGCCGACAAGACGGACGGATCGATCCTGCAGGAACCGCTTGGCAATCACCATGTCACCCACGGGTACACCTTCGGTGATGCAGATGATGAGCGCGACACCTGCGTCAGCTGCCTCCATGATCGCGTCGGCCGCGAACGGGGGTGGGACATACACGACGGTCGCATTGGCACCCGTTGCATCGACCGCCTCAGCCACCGACCCGAAGATCGGAACGTCGACCGAATAGGCGTCCGACCGTCCCTCGACACCCGAGTGATCGGTCTCACCGGTGAAGTTTTCGGTCTGGCCGGCACGCGACGGGTGGACGGCACCCACCATGTTGGTGCCGTATGCAATCGCCTTGTCGGTATGGAACCGCCCGGTCTTGCCCATCCCCTGGACGAGGACCTTGGTTTCCTTGTTGACGAGGACACTCATTTGGCCAACTCCACGATCTTCACTGCTCCGTCCTTCATGTCCTGCGCACTGACGACGTTGAGCCCGGATTCGTCGATGATCCGCTTGCCGAGCTCGACATTCGTCCCCTCAAGTCGCACCACAAGGGGAACCTCGAGCCCGACCTCCTCGACCGCAGCAACGATCCCCTCAGCAATCGTGTCACAGCGCATGATCCCGCCGAAGATGTTGACGAATATCCCGTTCACGTTGGGGTCCGCGGTGATCAGTTTGAACGCCGCTGCTATCTGATCCTTCTCGGCACCCCCACCCACGTCGAGGAAGTTCGCAGGCTCGCCACCGACATACTTGATGATGTCCATGGTGGCCATTGCAAGTCCTGCACCGTTGACCATGCACCCGATGGACCCATCAAGCTTGATGAACGACAGACCGTGTTCCTTCGCCTCGGCCTCGGCGGGATCTTCCTCGGATTCGTCGCGCAGGGCCACGATGTCGGGATGCCGGAACAATGCGTTGGGCTCGAAGGACATCTTGCCGTCGAGAGCCATCACCCGGCCGTCGGTGGTCACCACGAGAGGGTTGATCTCGACAAGATCGGTGTCGAGATCGACCACGGCATCCGTGAGCGCCTTCAGGAACTTGGCACCGTTGCGGGCCGCATCGCCCGAAAGCCCGAGTCCGTCGGTAATCCGGGTTGCCTGGAAACCGAGAAGACCGAACGCGGGATCAATCTCCTCCCTGAGAATCTTCTCCGGAGTCTCCTCGGCGACGATCTCGATCTCCGTCCCACCTTCCGTGGATGCCATGACGATGTTGCGACTGGTCGACCGATCAAGCACCACGGACAGGTAGAGCTCGGTGTCGATATCGATGCCTTGCTCGATGTACAGACGGTTGACGGTCTTTCCTTCGTCCCCCGTCTGGACGGTGACGAGCGTCGAACCCAGCATGGCACCGGCAAGCTCTCTGACCTTGGCCTGTGTCGCCTCGACGCCACCCTTGATCCCATCGAGGACGACGTTCACACCACCGAGTTCCGGGTGCTCCTTGAAGCGGCCCTTGCCCCGGCCACCAGCATGGATCTGTGACTTGACGACAACCACAGGATTGCCTGTCGTCGCCACCAGATCCGCGGCGGCAGCAGCCGCTGCATCGGCATCGGTGACCATCACCCCTTCAGGGACCGGGATGCCTCGGTCCTTCATCAGGGCCTTGGCCTGGTACTCATGGATTTTCACGTGCCCTCCTCGGGTACGGATCGATGTGTGCGGTCAGTCGGATTGAAAGGTTTCAGCGACCCACGATTGGATCGTTTCGAGCGAGGTTCCCGGTCCGAATATCTTGGTGATACCGGCTGCCTCGAGCTCCGGGATGTCCGCGTCGGGGATGATCCCCCCGCCGAAGACCACGATGTCGCCGGCATCCCGGTTCCTGAGTTCGGCAACGACGCTCGGGAACAGGGTCTTGTGTGCACCCGAAAGAGCGGAAAGCCCGACGCCGTCCACATCCTCCTGGATAGCAATGGATGCAATGTTCTCCGGCGTCTGATGGAGGCCCGTGTAGATGACCTCACAGCCCGCATCGCGCAACGCACGGGCAACGACCTTCGCCCCACGGTCGTGACCGTCAAGCCCTGGCTTTGCGATGAGGATCCGAACAGGCATCGGGGCTGATGGTAGGCGAG
>CAZDIQ010000222.1:0-2646 GCA_964505525.1 uncultured Acidimicrobiaceae bacterium
CCACCGGTGACGAGGTATCTGCGGCTCATGGAATCCCCCATTGGACGCGAAAGCACCGTGTGAACCCAACAAATGCTACCCACAACACGGCCGGAGTATCAGTCGTCGTACCCTGAACGGGCAATTTCGAAGGGCGGGAGTGACACCGCCTACCGAAGCGCCGCATGGCTACAAGTCGAGTACCAGGACCAGCTCGGTTGCGAACTCGCCTGAACTTACGGCAAACACTCGGACCGAGTCCGCGCGGCGAACGAGGTCGACCGGACTCGAAATCGTGAAACCTGATCGCGCATACGATTCGTCGCCAAGATGCGATGCCACATCGGGTCTGGAGATCGTGGGGGCGGTCACGAACACCGATCGACCGTCTACCACGAGCACGATCTCATCAGCCGGGCGACCCGCAGCCGTATCCGCAGCCCAACCGCTGATCGAAATCGAAGTGCCGCTCGTTACCACTGAATCAATGCCCCCAGAGAGCCTGTTGGTGATCGGAATGCCAACACCGTCCACTTCAAGGTACTCATTGCCATCGGCATAGACACTCGCTGAATAGATTTTGGCGGCGTCGATATCGATGTTGCTGAGACGACCGTCTGGACCGACGTGCAGGAGCTGGACTTCGTTGTGCCCATCCGCAAAAGCGTCCTCTGGTATGAAGTATGAAAAGCGACCGCCGCCTGAACCTGCCTCCAAGAACGGTCCGACCACCCTGACGACGTCGTTGACCGCGACCGCGACCTCGCCGCTCATCGGCATCTGATACTCGACGGTACCCGTAATGTGGCTCAGCGATAGACCCGAGCCTGAATCAAACTGGCTGTATGCCTCGAGTCCGTTCACCTGCGCTCGACCGACAGCCTCGCCTACGTCGAGTGACAGAACGGACATGCCGACGAGCGGATGGTTTCCGGGTTCGTATACATCCATGACACCGCTTGAGCCGAAGCGTCGAATCTTCGTTGCCAGCGCAACGTCCCACGCCGGCATGGACGGATCAGCCTCGACGACAACCCCGTCTGTCCGCATCTGTCGCTTTGGACCCCGGTCGATCGGCTCAAGCAAGAGTGACCGCCCCTCGATAGCCCAGTCGATCTCAACACCCAAGACATCGAGAATCGTCGGGAATACATCCGTGGTCCGAACATCGGAGTCTGAGATTGCACCGGCGGTCTGTCCGGGCAACTTGACAAGCATCGGAACGGACATTATCTCACCAAACGACTCGGAGGTCGGGTCACGGACTCGGTCGCCTGCGGTGAACCCGACACCGTGGTCTGCCGTCACGATCACCAAGGCATCGTCGTACCAGCCTTGTGCATCCAGCCATGCGAACAGGTCTCCGAGAAGCGCATCCGTGACAGAAATCTGCATAAGATACCGCTGCTCCGCTTGGGCAATGGACCACTCGTCCCCGGTCCAAAGGCCGTTGTCGATTCCGTGAATCTCTCCGCTGTCCGTGTACTGACGGCCCTCCGGCGTATACCGATATGGCGCATGGGGCAACGAAGCATGGAGGAATACGAACGGCGGCCGATCACCGTCGTTGTCGGGAAGAGCGTCGATGAACGACCGAACTGACGCGACCCGATCCCCCGACAGCTCGTTTCGAATGTGGTCGTTCGCCCGAAGGTCCGAAAACTCGTCACGCTCGGCCACATCGGATGAGGGAGCGACGGTGGTCAACTCGATGTCAGCGGCATTGCCCCCAAAATCGCCCCAAACCCGGTCAATGGGTGGAAGCATGGTTGCAAGATCATGCGGCAACAGGATATGAAGGTACACAACCCGCAAGTCCGACCCGAGCGAACGCATGCGCTTGAACAACCCATCCGATGAAGTCCCAGCAACGTTCTCTTCGCAGATTGATAGGGGACAAAGAGCCGTCACGGGTTCCCGCGCGTAGACGTCGTGCGATCCGCTCAGAATCGAAAAGAGGCTCTCGGGATGGTCCGCCGCAATTGGCAGCAGGTCGGCATCGGGAAACTGGCCATCAACGATTGCAGGCACGGCGAGCGAGGTTGCGTCCGAGACTCCCGATGCCCGGCGATACCATGTCGCGTCTTCGGCCAACCTACCGTAGTTCGGATACGACTCTGAATCGATGTTGCCATCGACTCCCGTGATCCCGACCGAGTTGAATTCGTCCCACACGACCAGGACGACCGGTGTGTCGCTCTCAATGGTTGTGGCGAGACTCGTGTCGGCAGAAGCCGGGAACACAAGCCGATTCACCGGCGTGAACAGCAGGAACACCGTCGCGACGATTATCGGTGCGGGAGCCATCCACGTCAGGAAGGATCTCATGGTCGCGTACCGGTTGTACGCGATGCCCGCCACCACTGAACAGATCACCGCTGCGACGACAAGAATCCAGCCATTCAACGGAAGCACCTTGTTCATCACCTGAAGGGCGAATGCCCCTGCCAGACCACCAACGGTCACGCCCATGAACACCCGATATGTTCGCTCACCAATGAGCATCGCCACGACGGCGACGATGAGCGATACCGCTGGGACGGCCAGCAGCAACAGAATGGTCATGACCCAGATATCGATCGGCTGGGACTGGCGAGCGACGAAGAACTCGGCATTGCGACCCAACAGGTCGAAAAGCGGTTGTGCGAGGGTGATTGCGGTCAGCGC
>CAZDIQ010000223.1:0-2642 GCA_964505525.1 uncultured Acidimicrobiaceae bacterium
CGGTTCCGCCAGAACCTGCTCGGCAAGCGCGTCGACTACTCGGGTCGTTCGGTCATCGTGGTCGGTCCCCAGCTGAGACTGCATCAGTGTGGTCTTCCCAAGATCATGGCGCTCGAGCTCTTCAAGCCCTTCGTCATGAAGCGGCTCGTCGACCTCGACATCGCCCAGAACATCAAAGCTGCAAAGCGGATGGTCGAGCGTCGTCGCCCACAGGTGTGGGATGTGCTCGCCGACGTGATCCAGGAGCATCCGGTGCTCCTGAACCGTGCGCCCACGCTCCACCGTCTCGGGATCCAGGCTTTCGAGCCTGTCATCATCGAGGGCAAGGCCATCCAGCTGCACCCGCTCGTGTGTGAGGCGTTCAACGCCGACTTCGACGGTGACCAGATGGCTGTCCACCTGCCGCTTTCGGCAGAGGCACAGGCAGAGGCGCGCATCCTCATGCTGTCGTCCAACAACGTGCTGCGTCCTGCAGACGGTCGTCCGATCGTGACTCCGTCCCAGGACATGATCATCGGTATGTACTACCTGTCGGCATTCGTCGAGGACGCGAAGGGCGCTGGCCGTGCATTCTCGTCCGTCGAAGAGGCCGAGATGGCATACGAGACCGGCGACTTGTCGCTCCACGCTCCCATCAGGATCAGGGTCGGCGACCTTGCGGGTGACCCCGAGCTGCACGCCGAGCTCAAGCCACTGCTCAAGCATCTCATCAACGACGAACCTGTCGACGGCGCGGTTCTCACCGAGACGACGTTCGGACGCACACTCGTGAACACGGCTTTCCCGAAGGGTTTCCCTTTCCTCAACGCTGTGCTTCGCAAGGGCGACATCCGCACCATCGTCGAAGAGGTGATCCAGCAGTACGACAAGCCTGACGTTGCCAACACCTTGGACAACATCAAGGAGCTCGGGTTCCACTTCGCTACGAGGGCCGGTCTCACGATCGGTCTCCAGGATGTCAAGACTCCTCCGGAGAAGAAGCAGATCCTTGCCAAGTTCGAGGATCAGGCAGCCAGGGTCGAATCGCAGTACCAGAAGGGAATCATCACGGATGACGAGCGTCGTTCGGAGTTGATCGAGATCTGGACGGTCGCGACCGATGAGGTCAAAGACGCCATGCAGGAGACTCTTGAACAGGACCCCTTCAATCCGATGGACATGATGGTCCGCTCCGGGGCGCGTGGGAACATCATGCAGCTCCGTCAGATCGCAGGCATGCGTGGGCTGGTTGCCAACCCGAAGGGTGACATCATCCCGCAGCCGATTCGTGCGAACTTCCGTGAGGGTCTTACCGTTCTCGAGTACTTCATCTCGACGCACGGCGCCCGCAAGGGTCTCGCCGATACGGCTCTGCGTACCGCGGACTCCGGGTACCTCACTCGCCGCCTTGTGGATGTCTCGCAGGAGATCATCATCCATCAGGACGAGACCGAGGATCCAGGGCTCGTCATCAAGACGCGTGAAGCCGACGGTTCCCAGGTCAAGCACCTGCGTGACAGGATCTTCGGTCGCGTTCTCGCAGAGGACGTCAAGGACGGTCGGTCGGTCGTCGACCTTCCCGATGGGCGCAAGCTCAAGAAGGGCTTCATGCTCGACCGTGAGGCCGTCAACGGACTCGCCGACCTTCAGCAGGTCACCGAGGTCCGTGTCCGTTCGCCGCTCACCGACGAGAGCCGCCATGGGATTTCGCAGCTGTCGTACGGCATCGACCTCGCCACAGGCTCAATGGTCGAGCCAGGCACCGCCGTTGGCATCATGGCTGCCCAGTCGATCGGTGAACCGGGGACCCAGCTCACGATGCGTACGTTCCACACCGGCGGTATTGCCGGTGAGGACATCACGCACGGTCTTCCTCGTGTGACCGAGTTGTTCGAGGCTCGGACGCCCAAGGGTGTCGCCATCCTCTCCGAGGTCGGTGGCGCGGTCCGGATCGATGAGGACCCCGACTCGGGGAACCGTCTGATCGTGATCGTCGATGGCGACGAGGAGGTCTCGTACCCGCTGCCTGTCCGTGCACGTCTCAAGGTGCACGAGGGCGACGTCATCGAGCCGGGAACGCAGTTGACAGAAGGTCCGCTCGACCCGAAGGAAGTTCTGAACATCCAGGGCGTGCGGGCATGTCAGCGGTATCTCGTCGAGCAGGTCCAAGAGGTGTACCGCTCCCAGGGTGTGGACATCCATGACAAGCACATCGAGCTCATCGTTCGACAGATGCTTCGCCGTGTGAGGATCGTGAACCCGGGCGAAGGCCCATGGCTCCCCGCCGAGCTCGTCGATGCCCAGGAATTCCGGGACATCAACAGGGATCTCGTCGAGGCCGGTTCCAAGCCTGCCGAGGGACGTCCCGAGCTGATGGGTATCACGAAGGCGTCGCTTGCGACGGACTCGTGGTTGTCTGCGGCTTCGTTCCAGGAGACCACACGGGTGCTCACCGAGGCGTCGCTCAACGCGAAGTCGGACTACATGCGTGGACTCAAGGAGAACGTGATCATCGGGAAGCTCATCCCAGCGGGTACGGGTTCGACCATGTACCAGCAGATCCAACCGATGATCCCGGGCGCACCGGTGCCGACAGCCGAATCCCTCTTCGGGGATGTCGATGTCGACTCATCCGATGCCTCGCTCCCCGCCGACCCAGCCGA
>CAZDIQ010000224.1:0-2625 GCA_964505525.1 uncultured Acidimicrobiaceae bacterium
CCTGTTCGGCCGACGACCTCGTCCTACGGATCGAGGAGCTCGGCAGGAATGCGCTGCTGGTACCGAACGGAGTGAACGACGCCCTGTTCGGTGCTCCGGTGTCTGGTGAGCGGCCATCGGATCTGCCCGCCGGGTCGGTGATCGTCTATCACGGGTCCCTCTACGGATCGTGGTTCGACTGGGACGCACTCAAACGTGTCGCCGAAGGGTTTCCCGACCACGCCATCGCGATCATCGGCGATCCCCGGGGGGTTCCCGAGTCGATGCCACCCAACGTGCACTTCCTCGGTCTCAAGGCCCAGGGTGATCTGCCTGCCTACCTGACGCGGTGCGACATCGGCATCGTGCCGTTCGTCGTCAACGACCTGACGCATGCCGTGTCACCGCTGAAGGTCTACGAGTACCTTGCGTGCGGGCTCCCGGTGGCGTCGACCCCGCTCAGACCCCTACTCGATCTCGATGGCGTCTATGTCGACGATGATCTCGTTGTGGCCGTCCGCACCGCCCTGGGTGCACCCAAACCCTACCCTGCGGCGGAGTCGGCGAAACATTCGTGGGGTTCGCGGCTCGCAGTGATGATGGCATCGGTAGGGAAGGACCTTCGCGATGTCGACAACACGGGTGTGACCGTGTTCACCAGACGTCCGCACCACTACGACAAGGAGGATCGATGGATCAAGGCTCCCCGACCGTGAGCCTCAACGACCGGTGAACGCCAGCCACTTGGCTTTTGCGACCTCATCAAGTCGGTCGAGGCTCTGATTTGCAAGCAGGACCGCTCGGTCCTTGTTGCCCAGCAGGTGGGACGCAGCCTTCGCAATCGCCGACGGATTGTCCGCTTCGGTAACGGTCGTCAGCCCCACGAGCTCCTCGTCGTCGCCGAACAAATCCGACGTGGTCGAGATCAGGCACGGGATTCCCATGCGGTAGGCCTCCATCGGCATCATCGGATGACACTCGGACAGGGTCACATTCAACGTGATGTCCATCGCAGCCTCGGTCCGGAGGAACTCGTCGGCGCCGAGCTCCCCCGACACGACGAACGCCCCCTCGGGGAGATACGGGGCGCCGGGATCGTGCATCACGAACGGCCGCCATCCGTTCTCCATGCACGCAAGGACCTGGGTGGTGACGTTCTTGCGCCACATGGGGAACAGGAACACACCGGCGTTGACCCCTGCCGGCACAGCGATCGGCTCGACGGGTCGGATGTCCGGCGGACGGTTGGGTACGTGGACGAGGTCGTAGCCGATCGATCCGAACGCATCGACGAGTCCGGCCTTCACAGTCCCGACCCGTGAAATCGATCGCTTCTCCAGGAGCGTGAGCATTTCGAAGACCGCCTCGGACTCCCCGCCGTCGACCCCATGCTGGGCGGGGGAGGAGTGGAACACCGCAAGCACCTCGATCCCTGCCGCGGAGGCTGCCTTTGCGAACAGCCCGGCGTTCGGTGGCCAGCCCTGGATGGCGATCGTCCGGACGCCCAGCGATCGGAGTTCCTCGATGTGAGGGACCAGTCCTGCGAGATCCGCCGATTCGAGGACCGGATCCCGGAACGCAAGGGCGGACGACCGCACGCCGCGCCAATCCGGATGGCAGACCTGGAGGACAGCAATGTCGCCGTGCGGAAGCTCGAACGGGTCCACGGACGAAGCCGAGCGATTCCTTGAGAGTCGCATCATTGCCATCCCACGAGGTGTCGTATTGCAGCAACCACCCTGTCGGGCGACTCGCTGTCGCCATACGGACTCGGCAACGAGGCCAGCTCTTCGGATCTCTCGGGCGCCGACTCCCATGCCAGGGCAAACCCCGATGCGAGGTCGTCGGTGGGTGCGATCCGCGTGAAGAACGTTCCCTCGACCTCCTGGCGCTCGGTCGAACGCCGGACCACAACCGCTGGCGTCTTGTAGACGGAGACCTCCTCCTGGATTCCCCCAGAGTCAGACGCAATCAGGCGAGCGTTCTTGCCGAGTCCGAGGAAGTCGCGGTAACCGATTGGGTCGACAATGGAGAGCGATCGGGCGTTGTCCGCCAGTCCGAATTCAGCGATCCGCTGTTGTGTCCGCGGATGCAGGGGGAGAAGCACGGGTTGATCGAGGGCCACGAGGGCGTGGATCACCGTTGCGAGGGTTTCGGCGTCATCGACATTCTCCGGCCGATGGAAGGTCGCAAGGACGAACGAGTCAGCCTGGACGCCGTATCTCGCGAGGAGGGCGGTCTGCTGCTCCGTCGACGGCATCAGTCGTTCAACGGCCTCGACGATCGGATTCCCGGTGAGGACGACACGGTCACCCTTGATCCCCTCGGCAGCGAGGTTCGCGACGTTCAGATCGGTCGCAGCCAGGCACAGATCGCTGAAATGGTCGGCGAGAACCCGGTTGTGCTCCTCGGGCATCCGTCTGTCGAACGAGCGGAGCCCCGCCTCGACATGCACGAGCGGTATCTCGCGCGCGTTGGCCGCGATCGCTCCGGCGGCAACGGCGTTCGTGTCCCCCTGGACGACGACGGCTGCCGGTTGGAGCTCGGCGAAGAGGGCGTCGAGTGCCGCTGTCCCGTTGCCGATCTGGGCGCCTCTCGTCTGCCCGCCCACGCCGATGTGTGTATCGGGGATGCGCATCGAGAACT
>CAZDIQ010000225.1:0-2605 GCA_964505525.1 uncultured Acidimicrobiaceae bacterium
GTGGTATCGTTCGATGACATTCCACGGGAGAGAATCATGCGTAAGACAGCGTTCATCGCAACATTGGTTGTAGGCATTCTGTTCATCGTTGCAGGCATCACAACATGGATCATCGTGAGCGCGACGCTCGCCGAACAGAAGATCACTGTGGCCGACGACGCTTCGTGTCTCGCCGGAGACGAGGTCGACGGTCCGTTCAGCGCCTTCTGCCAGGCACGGATCATCAACGAGCACACCCTGAACGCGACAGGTGGTCTCACCTACGCGGAACTCGAGCAGGACGATCCTCTGCGGGCCGTTGCACAGAACTCGGCGTTCCTCCAGGCATCGCTGTTCACAAGTGTTGTCGCTTTCGGTGTCGCCGGAATGGCGATCGTGATGGGCATCGTGTTCATCCTGATCGGCTTCGGGATGCGAGATGTGGCGTCGATTGCCCGAATACCCGACCTGAACTGACACCGAGCGCCCGTAGGGGGCGCGTTGAGAGATTCCATCATGAAGTTCGAACCGATTCGGACCCAACGGTTGGTGATTCGCGCATTCGAGGTCTCTGACACGGACGAACTGCTCGCCCGTCGCAACGATCCCGCCGTCAGCCTGTATCAGGACTGGACCGTTCCGTTCCCGATGTCCCGAGCGAAGTCCCTGGTCGAGTCGATCGTTGCGATGGACGGACCCGAGAACGACGAGTGGTGGATGGCCGTTGTCGCCGACAAGGAATCCGGTGAGGTGTACGGGGATCTCGTGGTCCACCTCACGTCCGACAGTCGCACGGCCGAGATCGGGTACACGATGGCGTCCGCCCACTGGGGGCGTGGCTACGCGGCCGAGTCGGTTCGGGCGTGGGTCGACTATCTGTTCGACACGGTCGGAGTGACAAGGGTCTTTGCGATGCTGCACCCCGACAACACCGCTTCGGCGATGGTTCTCGAGCGGACGGGTTTTCTCTTCGAGGGTCACACCGTCCTGTCGTATTGGCTCGAGGACGAGGCGAGCGATGACTGGATCTACGGGATGACCAAGCCCGACCGTGACCGATGGGTGGGACGAGACACGAGCCGCCCGGAATCGGTGACGCTTGAGGAGATCACGGCCGAGAACCTCGATGCCGTGTATGCACTGCGCACCCATCGCTCGCAGGAAGCGTTCGTTGCACCGGTACCCCGTTCGATCGCCCAAGGGTCGTACCCGGGCGAATACGACGGTCATCCGATCTCGTCGTGGTTGCGTGCGATCTACGCCGACGGCGAAGCGACCGGGTTCGTGATGATGGCCGAGCGTACCGAAGTCCAGCCGACGCCCTATCTGTGGCGTTTCCTGATCGATCGTGAGCATCAGCGTCGGGGAATCGGTCGGCGTGCACTTGACCTCGTCGTGGCTGAGGCAGAGTCGAGCGGGGCGACCGAATTGCTCGTCAGTTGGCACGAAGGAAAGGGCTCGCCCGCCGCCTTCTACATCGAATACGGCTTCGAACCCACCGGGAACGTGGTTGATGACGAAACCGAAGGAAAGCTGACGATCGGTCAGGGCAGACCTGCACCGTAGGACTTCCCATGCAAGGTCAGGAGGTGTGCTGGTAGATTGCGTCGCCACCAACGGAGAGGAAACCCGTGCACATTCTCGGCATTCTGTTACTCGGTCTCGTCGCCGGCGCCATAGCGAGGGCGCTCGTCCCCAACGATGCGTTCGGTCACATGAGCGGACCGTCATCGTGGGGTCTGTCGCTCGTTCTCGGACTTGCGGGTGCGTATCTGGGGTTCTGGATCTTCACCGGACTCCTTGGCATCGGTGACTCCGACAAGTTCGACTGGGGCGGCATCATCGGAGCGATCATCGGTGCGGTCATCGTGACGTTGGTGGCATCGTTCGTCGTCAAGAAACTGGCGAAGTAACGCTCTTTGGGGCTCGCTAGCTCGGATCGTCCCGGTCCGCGATGTAGCGGTCGAGACCGCGCTTTGCCGTTTCTCGGAGTTTGGTCCTGAAGAACGGTGCCCAGCCGAAGAGCAGGCCGATGGTGCCGACTGCCATCCGTGACCATTTCCAGAGACTGAATGCGTCGACATGTCGCGTGATGAGTCCGTCCTCGAACTCGAACGTGGCACGGATCCTGTTGTGCACCCTGCGCGACGTCGGCGTGTACATGTACACGGCCTCCCACTTGGCCGAACCGCTGTTGCCATCGACATGCACATCTGAGAAGCGGATCGTCAGGTCCTCTGCCCGAGCGGTGAGCATCGCCCACATTGATCCGATCTCGTCGCCATGGAGGTCGCCGAACACCGGGTCGGTGAAATGGGCATCGGGCGCATAGCATTCGGCCATCGACGCCGCGTCGCGTCGTGCGAACGACTCGTAGAGCTTGGTGACGGTTGCTTCGGTTGTCATGCCGCCCGCATTCTGGCAGGTCACGACACCGCGAATCAGGGAACGTTGGTCACGTAGCTCAGGCTCGCTCCCTTGTACCGGCCCGTGACGGACCAGCATCCGGGGGTGGGTGGCTCGAACGGGATGTCGGCGATCATGAATAGACCGTCTTCGACGGTCATCGCATTGGTACCCGGGCCGTCGGTGGCGACGGGTACACCCGTGCGATCGATTCGCTCGT
>CAZDIQ010000226.1:0-2588 GCA_964505525.1 uncultured Acidimicrobiaceae bacterium
CGCTGAGATACGGCCGTTGCGATTCCGTGCCTTCGAGTCTGATGATCTCCTCGATGGACGGTCCGTCGTCAGTTTGTGCCGTCGAGGCGGTCGATAGCCCTCCGGTACCACAGGCTGTCGCCAACGTCGCTGCGACCAGAATCGATATGCCGAGTGCTGCGCCCCGTGCTCCCACTGATTTCTACTCCCCCAAGAAACGAAACAGGGGCCAGTCAGCACGCCCGGAGGGACTCGAACCCCCAACCTCCTGATCCGTAGTCAGACGCTCTATCCAAATTGAGCTACGGGCGCTTGGTGTGCATGCATTCTACGGCGGTTTGCTGTCAGGCGCTCCGGACCATTTATCCGCTCGTCGTACCTCAGGCGTGACGACCGGCGGACCGGTTGAGCTCCGCCAAACGTGCGGCCACCTCGGCGAACGGTGCATCCGAATCGACGCGCCAGTCCCAGTTGCCGCCTGTTGTGCCCGGTGTGTTCATCCGTGCCTCGGCGCCGAGTGCGAGCAGGTCCTGGATCGGTGCAACCGCGATGACGGCATCCGACCTCCACACCGCATCTACGAACGCCTCAGGGAACGAGTCCTCATCTCCGCCGGTCCATGCAAGGGCATCGGCGCGGTATTCGTCGGTCTCGGAATCAAAGCGTCCCCTTGCCGTGTCGTTGTCGTGCGTACCCGTATACGCGACCGAGTCGAACCCGATCGCAGGGACCGCTACCCCCTTGCCAAAGTCGTCCTGGACCATCCGCATTCCCGGGTATCCGAGTTCCTGCCTTGCAGCAACGACCGCTGGCGTCGCAGGGCCGAGGTCCTCAACAATCAACTGCAACGGACCAAGACGCTCCTCCATCCGCTCAAAAAACGCGACACCCGGGCCAGGACGCCACGCACCATTCACCGCATCGGGCGCCGCCGCGTCGATTTCGTAGTAATTGACATACCCGATGAAGTGATCGATGCGCAGGACATCGGCATGCGAGAAGTACGTCGACAGACGGTTCGCCCACCATGCATACCCATCGGCCGCATGCCTGTCCCATCGGTACAGCGGGCTCTCCCAACGCTGACCCGTCGGGCTGAACCCATCGGGCGGCACCCCACCGATGTTCACCGGCTTGCCCGTTGCATCAAGGTCGAACAACTCCGGGTTCACCCATACGTCGGCGCTGTCGGCATCGACGTACAGCGGCACGTCCCCGAGAATCTTCACGCCGCTCGCAGCCGCATGCATCCGCAACGCTGCGAGCTGGCGATAGAACAGAAACTGCCCGAACGCATGACTCTCGATGTCATCCGCCAACTCGATTCGCGCCCGCTCGAGCACCGATGTCGCGCGATCACGGAACTCCGGCGGCCACTCGGTCCATGACCCACCGCCGAACCGGTGCCGCAGCGCCATGAAGAGGCAATAGTCGTCAAGCCACGAGGTCTCGCTCTTGAAAGCCTCGAACTCGCCTGCCAGAGCACCATCAACCCGACGCAACGCCTGGTCGATCCACTCGGACTTGTGCTTGCGAACCGTCTGGTAATCAACAACCCCCGAATCACCGATGGGTCTCAGATCGGACGCATCGAGCAGGCCATCGTCCACAAGCGCTTCGGGAGAGATCAGGTCGATGCTCCCTGCGTGTGAGGACAACGACGAATACGGGGAGTCCCCGAGACCGGGAGGTCCGAGGGGGAGCACCTGCCAATACAACGTCCCGCTCGATGCCAGCATGTCGACCCACCGATGTGCAGTCGGCCCGAGGTCCCCTATCCCAAACGGTCCTGGCAGGCTCGTCACGTGGAGCAACACTCCCGACGCACGTTCAAACTTTGGTGGTGTGGTCACGACCGGCCGCCGTTGGTCGTGTCACGTTCGATGAGCTCGAAGTCAAGAATCCGATCGTCCGTCCACGGCGCGCCGTCGAACGCATCGAGAAGCGCCTGCATGGCGGCCTCCCCCTGCTCGGCAACCGGTTGACGCACGGTCGTGAGCCCCATGGCGGCTGCGAACTCGTGGTCGTCGAAGCCAACGATGGCTAGCTGTGTCGGCACCGCTATCCCTGCCTCCCGCGCCGCCTGCGCCACGCCAGCCGCCATCTCGTCTGAGATCGCGAAAATCGCTGTTGGCGGTTGATCGAGTGCCAACAGCTCGTTGGCACTGTCCCTGCCACCCGCAATCGAGAAGTTCCCGTTGCGGACATACTCATCGCCCACGGGCAGACCGGCGTCCGCCATCGCCTTGATGAACCCTGTCTCACGTTCCCCTGGAATCGACAACAGGCTTCGGCCCTCTGGCATACCGCCAACGAGGGCGATCCGTTCATGCCCGAGGTCGATGAGGTGTCTCGTCGCCTCGTAGGCAGCCTTGAAGTTGTCTATCCGAACGGTCACGACATCATCGACGTGCTGACCGACCGCAACCAGCTCCATCCGCCTCGCCCTGAGCGCCGTCACCTGATCGTCAGAGATCGGGATGTCCACAAGGATCGCGCCGTCGACTCGTCTGGCATGCGGGAGCACATCGGCGATCAGGTGCTTCTGCTGGAAGTCGTCACCGGCGACGTGGAGACGCACGTCGTACCCGGCTGCCGTGGCCACGGCC
>CAZDIQ010000227.1:0-2571 GCA_964505525.1 uncultured Acidimicrobiaceae bacterium
GGTGTAGCCTCGGATTGTCTGTGCGGAGTTGACAGTCGCAGGCCATGCCAGCGGATGTCCAAGGGGCTTTTACTGTCGTTAGGGAGCGGGGTCAGTTCTTGAGGAAGCTACTAGTTGGTGCTGTCGTTGCTGTTGTTGCGGTTACGGCGAGTGTCGTCTCGTTCCCTGGAGCGAATGCCACACCCCGAATCGATCGCTCCGAATTGACTCCGAGTCCTGCTCGACCCGAACTCCCGCTCAAGTCCGGCCCGAAGGTTCAGACATTCGAGATGAGTGGCGAGAAACCGGGCACGGTTCGTGTCGAGGTGTTGTTCGAGGAGGGTGACGACACTGCCGCAATGGCTTCGATCGAAGCGGCAGGCGGACAGGTTGTAGGATCGGCCCCAGGATTGCTTCTCGCCGATCTCCCGAGAGCGAGAGCGTCGTCGCTTGCGGCATCGAGCCCGGTCGTCACCTGGGTGCGTGACCCGCAATCGATCAATGTCATGCCGGAAGAGGGTCCGCTGCTGAATGCTCCCATTCCCGCTGGGTCACTCCGATCTTTGGTCGGTGCCGATGCGTGGCACGCCGTGGGACAAACGGGTGCAGGTCAACGTGTCGGGATCATCGACTACTTTGACGGTGCACGCTGGACAGCTGCGCAGACTGCGGGAACCGTGCCGGCGCCTTCGGGCGAGTTCTGTCGGTTCTTCGGTTCGAACTGCGACCTGTGGATCGGCGGCACTGCCCATGGGGTCGCGGTGGCGGAGGGTGTACGTGCCGTGGCACCCGGTGTCCAGTTGTACCTCGCTACGGTCGAGAGTACGACGGACCTCTCGGCAGCCGTTGCATGGTTCCAAGCGAACGGTGTGACGATCGTCACCAGATCCCTCGGTTCGGTCCTCGACGGTCCGGGCAACGGCACCGGGACGCTGAACTCGATCGTCAACGACGCGGTCAGCCGTGGCATGATCTGGTTCAATTCGGCTGGCAACCATGCTTCTCAATCAGGGACCTCTGACGGCGCCTACTGGCGTGGACCGTGGTCGGACCCCGATAACGACGGGTGGCTGAACTTTCAACCGGGCGGCTACGAAGATCTCCTCATGCGCTGCTCGAACGGGTTCCAGGGCTTACGTTGGAACGACTGGTCGGGCAATGCCACCGACTATGACGCATACATTTTCAGCCTCGAAGGTATCCTCCTAGCAGTCTCCGATGACTATCAGGGCGCGCCGGGGTCGCAGCCGCTCGAGTTCACTGGTTCCCCGGGCATCAATTGCAACGCCTATCCGCTCGTCCTCCTCGCCGTCCGTCGGTTTGCAGTTGGGAACGGGACTGCTGGCGATGTCCTCGAGTTCATGGTCAACGCCAGCCAGTTCGAGTACTCGCAGAACCCCTATTCGGCTTCCCAGCCGATATCCGACTCGTCCAATCCGGCTGTCATGTCCGTCGGTGCGATGGATCCCGGGAACGGAACCACAATCGCACCATACAGCTCGCAGGGCCCGACAAATGACAACAGGAGAAAGCCGGATATCGTCGCACCAAGCTGCTACTCGTCCGTCGCGTACACGTCCGACTGTTTCAACGGGACGAGCGCGGCATCCCCCGTGGCAGCCGGTGTCGCCGCGTTGGTACGCGGATCTGGCGTTGCCACGACGCCGACGGCCATCGCGGCGTACATCCGAAGCAACGCCGTCGATCGAGGACCGGCAGGGGTAGACAACGTGTACGGCTCTGGTCAGGTCAAGCTTGGACCCCCTCCGGGGACGCTCGGACCGGGTTCCCACGACTTCGGGCTTGTGGATCCCTCGCAGGGAAGTTGGTATCTGTACAACGGTGCTGGTGGGTTGACGAGCTCGTTCTATTTCGGGAACCCTGGTGACTATCCGTTCATGGGTGACTGGGATGGTGATGGGATCGAAACCCCAGGTCTGTATCGCCAATCCGACGGGTACGTGTACCTGAGGAACTCGAACACCGCGGGACCGGGTGAGATCAAGTTCTACTTCGGGGACCCGGGCGATGTACCGATCGCAGGTGATTTCGATGGCGACGGGTATGACAGCGTGTCGATCTATCGCCCTTCGAACCAGACGTTCTACATCATCAACAAGCTGGGTTCCAACGATGGCGGACTTGGCGCTGCCGAAACGTTCTACGTGTTCGGGAACCCGGGTGACAAGCCGTTCGTCGGTGACTTCGATGGCGACGGAAAGGAGACGGTCGGTTTGCATCGTGAGTCGACCGGTCTTGTGTATTTCCGCAACTCCCACACCCAGGGCAACGCTGACAAGCAGTTCATCTTTGGTGACCCCGGTGACAGGTTGATTGCTGGTGACTGGAATGACAATGGTGAGTTCTCGCCTGCGTTGTTCCGTCCATCGAACACGACGATGTATTTCCGCTTCACGAACTCCCAGGGCAACGCAGATACGGAGCTGCGGCCTGCAGGCGCTCAAGCCAACTGGCTCCCTGTCAGCGGAACTCGGTAGGAAACGGCGTCAACCGGCCGGATGAATCAGTCCGGGGCCTCGCCGAGGATCGTTGCCAGGCGGGTGAGGCTCTTGGCGATGTCTGGCGCTTCGG
>CAZDIQ010000228.1:0-2560 GCA_964505525.1 uncultured Acidimicrobiaceae bacterium
GCGAAGAATGGGGAGGACGCGACTTGCTGGCTTTCTACTTTCTACTTTGTACTTTCCACCTTGCCGCCTCCCCCTGGCTCGCAGGCTCGCCCGAAGATTGTGCGGACGCGGACTGTGGACTGTGGACTGTGGACTGTGGACCTGACCTCAGGCCAAGAACGGCATCACCGATTCCGCCAGGGCATCGACGATTTCGATCTGTGCTCCGTAGTGGAGATCGGCGAAGTGACTGCGGGCTACCCACTCGACAGGTACGCCAACGTCGTCGCGCAGGGAGTTCAAGGTGTGGACGATCTCATCGGGCGAGCCACCAACGATGCGTCTGCGGACCGCATCGGCCTTGTCGTCGGCAAAGGGCGCGGTTCGGGCGATGGGTCCTGGGCGTGTCGCCGACGCCTCCATGTCGGAGTATTTCCACATCTGGTGCCATACCGAATCCATGATCTCGTCCCTCGGACCCGGGTACATGACCGCGTAGTAGATCCATCGGAACGTCGCCGGATCCCTCCCGATTCGCTCCATCTCCTCGTTCGCAATGGCGACCTGTCGGGCGAACCCCTCCGGTGATGCGTTCGAGAAGAACCCGTCGGCGTGCCTGGCAGCCCGCCTGACCGCGGCATCGACGGATCCACCGACGACCACAGGGATGCGAGCAGACGGTGCGGGTCGTACGGCGAGTGTGGGGTACGAGTAGACGTCACCGTCCCATGTGAACGGTTCCCCGGTCCATGCCCTCGGGAGTATCTGGAGGATCTCGGACATCGCCTTGCCCCGCGTGGCCATGTCGGCTCCGAGTGCTTCGTATTCTGTCCGTGACCAGCCGAGGCCAAGCCCGAGAACGAGACGACCGTTCGAGATTGCCTGGACGGTGGCCGCATCCTCGGCGAGACGCAGCGGATGGTGAACGGGGGCGAGCAGCACACCGGTGCCGACCTCGATCCGATTGGTTGCAGCCGCCATCGCGGCGCAGGTCACAAGAAGCGACGGCATGTATCCGTCGTCGACGAAGTGGTGTTCGGTCGTCCACACCGACCCATACCCACGACGTTCGAGATGAACGGTGAGTTCGATCAGTTCGCGATACACGTCCTCCCACGACCGTGCGTCATCGGCCACCCGCTGCCCCGAAAGAAGTCCGAATCCGAGCATCTCAACAGATTACAGGGGACGGGGGTCGCTTTCCGCAATCCTGTATCCGAATACAGAATACCGAATAGCGAATCCCGATAATGATCGAGCCGCTCGCATCCGCTCGCTCCCGAATCCCGAGCAACGCCATACGCCCCGAGTGAGAGGCACACTCGCTTCCGTTCGGAAAGCGGAGAGCGGAGAGCGAATGGCGAGCTGAAAGCTGAAGGCTGAAGGCTGAAAGCTGATAGCTCTAAGTAGCATCCACTGCGCTGAGTACCCAGGCTATTTCGTCGACGGGGTCCTCTATGCCGATGTGGAGGTTCCATCCTCCGATGCGGTCGCCCGGGTCCCACAGGACCCAGCGCATCTCGTCGAGTTCGTCGCCGATGGGTGCGAGGTCCTCCGGAAGCTCGTCGTAGCCGAGCGCCTCGAGGATCACCCACCATGCACCGGCGCGACCAGCGGGTGTCCCCCGCCGTCTGCCGTGGCTCCCACCGCTCGAGCCTGCCCAGACCATGGCCTCGAGGGCAGTGGCTGCGTCGACGTCGGCGAGTCTGGCTCGAGAAGGTCCGAGCGCCCGGATCGCCTCTTCGACCGTCCCGTCGATCGTGAGCGCCTCTGCCTTCCCCAGCGAGTCCTCCCACCACGGCTTGATGAGCTCCATCAGGGCATGGCACACGCCGTCCTCGTCCTGGGGATCGGCGGGGTCGGGCAGATCAGCCCAGTCGAGTTCGATGTCGAAGATGTCGTCGGGGAAGTCGGCCCGATCAGACTTGTATACCGCAACGGGATACTGGGGTTCCCAGGCCTGCAGGGACAGCGGGACGGAAAGGATTTTGTCGTCGATCACCGAGGGGTCGATCGTCTCGCCGCGTATCGAGCGTTCATGGGCGATCATCGCCCGGATCGTCGGCGTGAGTTCGTGCGGTTCGAACTCCGCCCACGGGTGCGTCGAGGCCGCCACCTCCCAGATCGGTCCGAGGGCGAACCGCCCTTTTCCGTCGGCCAGAATGCCTGCTTCGACCGACACCTTGACCGGTGCCTCGAGCGCAAGCCGGTACTCGGCGAACTGCGCCGTCGCCCACAACTGTTTCCCTCGATCGACGGCCTCGTTGCATCTATCACGCAGGTCGACAAGTTCGTCCCACGCACGACGCGCACAGATGCCGTCGATGTAGTGAGTCAACCCGGCAAGATCCGAGGACTCGATGAGCGGTGTCAGCTGATCAGTCACGCCCCAACACTAGAAGCTGGAGAAGCCGTGTGAACCCGCAATACACCCACTACGCTGCAAGTGAGCGTTCTCGGCCGACCGCAGCGGGGCGTGTCTTGCTCATCCGTTGGTTGAATCGCCACTCGTCCCCTGGCGGCCAGAAGTCGAACTCGACCGGACCCGTGGGACTCTTTCCTTTGCCGACCCAGTGGTCGA
>CAZDIQ010000229.1:0-2556 GCA_964505525.1 uncultured Acidimicrobiaceae bacterium
GCTGAAAGCTGAAAGCTGAAAGCTAAATCCTCACTCCTCTGAATCCCGGCTCATTATCTCCGACAATCCTTCCGTGAAGTCGGTTCGGCCTGAGAGGAGGTCGGATCCGTGGGTGACCACCGAGGCGCCGAAGCGCTTGCGCAGGTCGTCGACCGATTGATCAAGGGCTCCGAACTCCTGCTCTCGGGGTGAACCGCCCGACAGGTCATCGTCCCCGACACCGAACGCGAGTTGGGTCGAGTCGGCGGCGCCGATACCCGATGTGCCGACGCTCAGCAGTGTCGTTTCGTGGTTCGGGAACTCGTGCAACACCCCGGCAAGCAGCTTCGTGGCCACGTCGGCGATGGCTGCGGTTGAGGCCGTCGGTGTCGGCATGGTCTTCGACCGTGTGATCGAGGTCAGATCTCCGAACCGCACCCTGATGGTCACGGTTCGCGCCACCCGATCCTTGACGCGGAGCCTCGAGGCGACCTTGTCAGTGAGGCGGAGGAGCGTCGGGGTGAGTTCGTCGAGCCGGCGGATCTTGGCTCGCATTGCTGACTGTGCGCTCACCGACTTCGCCTTGCGGCTCGTGACTACCGGTCGAGGATCGAGATTGTGGGACAAGGCATGGAGATGGGATCCATGACCGACCCCGAGCATCGAGATCAGTGCGTCTTTCGGTGTGGATGCGATGTCGCCGATGGTCTCGATGCCGAGCTCGTTGAGTTTCCTCTTCGTGACGCGCCCCACCCCCCACAGATAGGACACGGGGAGCGGATGGAGGAACTCGAGCTCCTCACCCGGATTGACAACAATCAGTCCATCGGGCTTGGCGACCTGACTCGCGATCTTCGACAGGTACTTGCGGGTCGTTGCGCCGACCGAAACGGCGAGGCCGGTCTCTCGGTGTACATCGCTGCGAATGGCTCGTCCGATGTCAGCGGGCGATCCGAATAGATGGACCGAGCCTGTGACATCGAGGAAGGCCTCGTCGATCGAGAGCTTCTCGACGACCGGCGTGTACGACTCGAAGATCTCGAACACGGCCGTGGAGTATTCGACATAGGCACCGAAGGTCCCGTCGACGATGAGGAGGTTCGGGCACAGGGTTCGTGCCTCGCGGATCGGCATGCCCCCTCGCACGCCGAACGCCCTCGCCTCGTACGTGCAGGACAGGACGACCCCCGCACCCACAGCCACCGGTTTGCCCGCGAGGCTCGGGTCCTCCTTGACGGCTACCGCTGCATAGAACGCATCGAGATCGGCGTGCAAGATTCCCGGTGTGTCCATGGGTCCATCGTGACACACAGCAGCGACACAAACGAGTCCGAATCAGCCGATCGCTGCGGCAACGGTGTGACCGATGATGGTCTGACCGTCGCCGTTGGGATGCGGCCAGCCGCCCCAACTCTGGATGCCGATCGGCTTCGTGTCGATGTCGATCCAGTGCACATCCGCGTTCAGACCCGATCTGATCGTGCCGTGGAGTAGGTCAAGCGCCGTCACCATCGATTGGGCGCAATCGTGAGGAATCGGCACCCATCCGGGGAACAGACTCGAACCGGTGACCGTGTAGTAGCTCGTCCAGTACAGGTCGGCGTTCGTCTCCTCGGCCAGCGTCCGCGAGATCTGGGCAACCCGGGCCGAGATCTGTCCGGCCTTCTCCGCTACATCCCACCGCTCCTTGACGCCCTTTTCGCACCACGCCTTGTCGCTGGTCTTGGAGAACGCGAAGGTCGTGTCCTTCGTCAGGTGGGTCATCACGTCACTCCAGTTCGTGGAGTTGATGGCAGCGGTCGTCACGACGATGTTCCATGTGCGTGGGTCCGAGGCCTTGACGATCGACTCGACCTGGCTGGCGTGCTGATCCCCACAGGTGTCCGACCCGCCGTTGACCATGGCGTGGACACCAGCACCGGCCCAGGCGAAGTTCTTGTACGTGGGTGCCCAGTTGGCGGGGAGTCTGGATTTGAGATCATCAAGCACGATGCGGCCATACGACGCATCAGGGCTCACGCATGTCCCCTTTGAGGTGAACCACGTCCGGCTGAAACCGGATGCGACCGAGTCCCCGGCGACGATGAGATTGGGAACCGGCGGCGTGCGGTCATCGGACGCCACACTCCAGTCAGAGGTCCATCCGTGGATATCAACCGCTCGGACCTCAAGCACATACCGTGTGTCAGGAGTCGTTCCCGAGTAGTCGATCGTCGGGTTGTCCGCAGATGTGGAGCGAACGGTGCCGATGGTCTCGCGATTGAACCGGTACTCATAGGCGGCAATGCCGTCGGCATCATACGCCTCGACGACGAGGTCGGCCTCGAGCAGTTCGTTGTGACGTGCAGGTGATGCGACAGAAGCGGCGAAGATCACCGGTGCGACATGCCCGTCTGGCAGTCGTGCCTCGGCAGGACCGGTGGCCGCCAGAACCAGTGCACCGATGAGCGCAATGGTCACAGCCAATGTTGTTGTCACAAGACGCGCCGTCATAGAACCTCAAGAGTACGGAGTCACACCATTTGACGACGAAAAGGGATGATCTGGTTCCCGGAAAAGCAGAGGACAGAGGACAGA
>CAZDIQ010000230.1:0-2549 GCA_964505525.1 uncultured Acidimicrobiaceae bacterium
GGGAGCTTCCATGGAACAAGCGAGTCGCTGACCTGGTAGTAGTTCCTGCCGAACATGTCGGCCCAGGGTCCGAGAATCGCCTCGCTGACGGGCATCGAACCGGTGCTCGAGACATACGGACGCGTCAAACCGGAAACTCCGGGATCGCAACCCCGGGATTCCGAGAAATTTGCCTGGCTCACCGCTGCGTCGTTTGCGGTGACGTGCCCTACACCCACCAGCAACAGACAGCCGGTCAGCACGCCAACTTCCGCGGCGAGTCGTAACCGTCTCATTGGTGCAACCCTAAAGCAGAATTCCGCCAATACGGGGGTTTTCCGACCGCGAGGGACTAGACACAGCCGCCGATGTCAGCGGGCACCTGCCCCTGTGAGCACGGTCCAGATCGACTTTCCGAGGATCCGAAGGTCGAGCCAGATCGACGAATGCTTCACGTAGTACAGGTCGTAGGTGAGCTTGTCGAAGGCGTCTTCGTCGCTGTCGCCGTACCCCCGCTGGACCTGTGCCCAGCCCGTGATCCCCGGTCTCACGAGGTGCCTGCTGGCGTAGAACGGGATGGTTTCGGAGAAACGCTCGACAAATATCGGCCTCTCCGGGCGTGGGCCCACGACCGCCAGATCGCCGATGACCACGTTCCAGACCTGGGGAAGTTCGTCGAGTCTCGTCCTGCGGAGAAATCCGCCGACGCGTGTCAGTCGCGGGTCGTCCTCCTGGGCGAATTGTGGGCCGTCCACCTCGGCGTCGGGAACCATGGTGCGGAATTTGCGCAGCGTGAACGTCTGCCCTGCCCTGCCGACCCGCTCCTGTCGGTACATCGCGGGACCGCCTGAGTCGAGGCGGATGAGAACCCATGTGATCGCCATGAGCGGTACCCAGATGACCGCCGTCAGCAGGACGGTCACGAGGTCGACCACGCGTTTCACCGGCGCATACTTCGACCGAGCGACCGGTCTGGTCAATTCCCAACCACGCACGATGTGGATGATCGGCAACCTGCCGGTGTACTCCTCGTAGACATCCACGAGTGGACGGATCCGCTGTCCACTGACGGAGGCCGAGGAAACGAGACGGGCCATCTCGGGAGACAGACTTGACCGGAGGTCGACGACGAGGGTCACCTCGTCTGAGAGCGGGAGATCGGCAGGATCGCCGTCCGGTTCGACCACGGCGATCACATTGGCGTTCGGTGAGTTGGCAATCCCGTCGGCCAGCGACTTCGCATCGGTGATCACCACCATGTCCTCGGTCCACGGCGACATGCGCAGCACGCTGCGGTGGATCAGCATGAACAAGATCCACAGACCGAACGCGGTCACGATCCACGACCTTGACCAGTATTCACGCGATATGACGAGCCCGAAGGCGGTAACGGCCATCGTCGGGAACACGATGGCGAGTACCTGACCGAATGAGGACTGTTGGACGGTCGTCTCACCGGAGCGATAGGTGACGTAAATGGCGAGCCACGCTCCGAGCATGACCAGACCGAACAGCGGCATCATGGTCCCCGTCGGCGTCGTCGCGAGCCACGGCATCCATACATCAAAGACCCGGAATGTGGCGATGAGGGTCGCCAAGACCAGCCAGGCGATATCGGCGAGCCACAGAGATTGGAGGATGGAGGCTCGTTTCATCAAGGCGTAGGCTACCGTCGCAGCCAGAATCACGCTTTCCCCGGAGTCAGTCCAATGCCAACAGTGTTCACCCGGATCATCGACGGTGAGCTGCCCGGTCACTTCGTGTACCGCGACGACGTGTGCGTCGGGTTCTTGTCCATCGAGCCGATCCGAACCGGCCACACGCTTGTCGTTCCGATCGCCGAAGTCGATCACTGGATCGATCTGGATCCCGATACGACCTCGCACCTGTTCGAGGTCAGCCAACGCATTGCCCGGGCCATCTCCCTCGCCTACCCCTCGGTGAAAGTCGGCATGATGGTTGCTGGGCTCGAGGTCCCCCACGTCCATGTCCATCTGATCCCGATTGATGACCCATCCGACCTCATGTTCTCGAACGCATCGTTTGCAGACGCATCGGACCTCGCAGAGTCCGCTGAGCGCATCCGCGAGGCGATGACGAGTTAGAGTCGGGACCCATGCCCTCAGCAACGTTCGCCCACACGGCACCACTGGCCACCGACATCCATGCGTCATGGGCGAAGCTGCAATCGGAGGACACGTGGGCGGGTATCGGGCCGTTGTCCTCGGTGTCGAACGCGGTCCACGATGACGATGGCACCCTCAGGAGTTTCCAATGGGCAGCGGATCTCGGGGGTAAGCGCTACCCGGGGACGGCACACACGGTCGAAGCCGTCGCACCCGATCGGTTCGTCCTCGAGATGGACACATCCGAGATCGCGGGAACCGTCACGGCCGAACTGGTCTCAACCGGCGCCACCTCAGCGGTAACCGTGACGATCTCGATGCGGACCAAAGGCATGCTCTCTGCCATGTTCTTCCCGGCCATCAAACAAGCCCTGGCCTCAGGATTCCCCCAACAAGTCAACGACCTGGCAGCGTCCTTCTAGGACCTCTGGGTCAGCGATACCG
>CAZDIQ010000231.1:0-2544 GCA_964505525.1 uncultured Acidimicrobiaceae bacterium
GGGGAGCGGTCCCGATTGCGGGCTTCCTCCGTCGTGAGGTCGATCAGGAAGCTCGGTTCGTGCTCGGATGTGTTCGAGCCCTTGCGTTTGAGCTTCGTCCATCGAGGTGGACGTCGGAATATGAATGCGATTCCGGCCCAGATCGTCACCGAGCTGATCAGCAGGTGGTACCAAAGGCTGTCGAACACGGCCAACACCACGAGGCTCCTCGATTCATTGCCGTCGAGCCAGATGGCCAGCAGCGCGAGCATGACCTGGATCGTCGCCAGCGCGAGGAAGAACGCGACGAGTCCCATGATGCTGCCCCCATTGATCACACGGATGGTGGCGACGATCAGAAGCACCGACACAAGGACATCGATCCATGGGAATCCAAGGAAGAAGGGCAGTCCGATGGACCCCATCGACCCAGACCCACGGTGGAACAGCATCGACCGGTACTTCGCAAGAACCTGGAACCCTCCGAACGTCCACCGGAAGCGCTGACGAGCCCAATCGGCGAGAGACGTGGGGGCCTCCGTGTATGAGAGTGCCCTCGACGCAAACCTGACCTCGTAGCCCGCGGCGGCGAGCGCAACAGTGACGTCCATGTCCTCGACCATGGTGTCGTTCGGGAACCCGCCGATGTCAGACAGTGCGCTACGACGGAAGGCGCCGATCGCTCCGGAGATGACCGGCATGCAGCCGAGGGCCGCGAAGGTCCGACGCTGAAGGTTGAGACCCATCGTGTACTCGAGTGCCTGCTGGCGCGCAAGCAACCCGACCTTGTTCGCCACCTTGACATTGCCACCCACAGCGCCGACCCTCGAATCTGCGAAAGGGGCAACGAGGTACGGGATCGTGTTCGGCCGAAAGGCGGAGTCCGCATCCATCGTGACGATGATCTCGCCGGTGGCGTACGCAAGGCCGGTGTTGAGAGCAGTCGCCTTTCCACCGTTGGGTCCGCCGACAGCTCGAACCCGAGGATCGACTCTCGCGAGTTCCGCGGCGATGGCGAGTGTGTCGTCGGTGGACCCGTCGTCGACGAGGATCACCTCAACGTTGTCGTAGAACGTTGCCAAGAGGCTTTCAACACAGTTGGCAAGCACCTCGCTCTCGTTGAAGCACGGAACAATCACCGAGACCATCGGCCGGGTGGCGAGCACGGGCTTGGGCAGCACGTCGACCCGGAGTTCATGGAAGACCGCGAACGTGGTGAACGCGATCACCTTGATGATCAATACGACAAGGAGCGCGTATGAGACGAACGCGATTGCAGAGGCCAATTCTTCCCTCGTGGAGGTCGGGTGCAGGTGCTCTCATGCCTGGCAGCAGAGCGAGGTTGAACTGTATCGGTCATCCCCAGAAACCGGTCGTGAACCGGATCGGGAGAAACCGCGTTCTTTCAGATGGATTCGGCGAGGGCCAGGGCTTCTCCGACGGTGAGGTTCATGCCGGCTTCGAGGGCGTGTTTAACCTCGGGGCGTGTGTCCGCGAGGAGTTCGGCACCCCGTTCGTGTTGGTTCGCCTCCACGTCGGTGATCCCGAGACCCGTCTCGCGTTTGAGCCCCATGGCAGCCCCGAGCGCCATCGCGCCAGCCACGTCGTCGCCTCCGAGGCTCAGGATGTAGCTCTTGATCTGGAGAATCAGTACCGCTGCCGACAGGTCTTCCGAGCCAGCGAACTCATAGGACGCCAGATCGATGTTCGTCCGAGCGTCGGCCACCTCGCCGACTCTGAGGTAGGCGTCGGCGAGTACGGCGTAGGTCCAACCGAGGTCGAACGGGGCATCGAGTGGTTCGAACTCCGCGGCGGCGAGCAACATGTGGTCGATCGTTGCTGCGTAGTCGTACACATACTGCGCTGCCCCTCCCAGGCCCCAATGCGCACGACCGACACCGAGGCGATCGCCGAGCGACTCGGAAATGGCGAGTGATTCGCGCAGGTGCTGGTTCGCGAGGTCCTGGTCCCCGTCGAACGCGATCGGGAACGCAGCGTTGTACAACGCGTTGGCCAACTGCGCATCCGACCCGTGGGCCCTCACGAGCGCAAGGGCTTCCACGTATGGCTCCTTCGACTTCGCCCATTCACCCTGCCAGTACGCGATACCACCGTCGGCCTCGAGCGCCTTGGCCCGAGCAAGCGGGCTCCCTGTCGCCTGTCGGAGCGTCCGATCGATGCGCTCCCGCGCTTCGGACACCATGCCGCGGATCTGCCAGAACCTCCACATGTTGCCGACGGTGGTGAGAGCGAGGTCCCCCTCGTCGACCTCAAGTGTCCAGTCCATCGCTGCCCTGAGGTTCTCGACGTCGGCTGCGAGTCTCGAGATCCACTCGGTCTGTTTGCTCGTCAACAGGAAGGTTTCCGCGGTGGCGACCAGCCGGCAGTACTGCAACCCGTGTCTGCGCCTCGTCGCATCGTCCTCGCCACGGGCCACCAGCGCCGCATAGGCGTACTCACGGATCACGGTCAGCATCCGGTACCGCGCCTCGCCGTTCATCCACACCGGGCGGATCAGACTGTGGTCGACGAGTGTGCCAAGCGATTCGAGGACATCCACGTTCG
>CAZDIQ010000232.1:0-2535 GCA_964505525.1 uncultured Acidimicrobiaceae bacterium
CGCCATTCTGTCTCCGTGTGGACCGACTTGACCAGGGCGTAGAGGTCGGGGTCGTAGGCGGCCAGCTCTTCGCGGGTGTCGACGTGGTTGTGTGACGAGTTCGGCGGTCGGTCGTCGGGTTCTTCGAGGTTGGCATCGAAGAAACTCTGTGTGCCCTCGGCCCAATACTCGTACGAGTTGATCTCGGCGAGGGTGTTCCTCCACATCCCGAGGGCGATCGCGGTCTGATAGGCGCGGTCGATTGCCGCGTCCGTGACCGGATCGACGAACTGGAGCCCGAAGCGGCGGATCGCGATAGCCAACGCCCGCACGAAGTTGTCCTCGCCCTGGTAGTAGGTCTCGTCCAGGCACAGGAGGTTCTCCTCGGCGCCGGCCAGAACGGGTATGAGGTCGGTGCCGGGGAACGACCGTCCCCTGCGGTTCCAGTCGGTGCCCGGATACAAGTTGTAGATTTCGGTGAACTCGGGGAGTCTGCTGATCCGCTGATCCTTGCCGATCACTCGTGCGGTGATGCCGGCATCGTGGAACGCCTCAACGATGTCGGGCGCTTCGACCAGCATGTTGAAGATGCGATCCGCCATGGCTTCGATGGCTTCAGGTGCAACATCCTCGGCCGCATGGATCGCGATACCCAGGACCTCGCAACTCTGCGTGTATCCCTCGATGCTCAGGTCCGGACGCACGGTGCAGTCGTTGGTTGGGCGCGGCACCGTGGTGGTCGTCTCGTCAGGCACCGTCGTTGTGGTCGATGACTCCGTGGACTGGAGCGTTGTGACGGGTACAACGGGCTCCGGGGATTCCGGCAGGGTGGTGACGCCATCTCCCGAACTCGTGCAGCCGATCGCGACAACGGCAATGGCGCCGACCAACCATCGAAGAGTTCTCATGGGAAACGAGCATACGAGGCTGCCAGCAACACCAGAGGCAAGCCGAGAGGATGTGACTCGGAAATCTGGCCGATGCGCTTGACTCCAACCGCACTTGAGGTCGTATCGTGGCGCGATGCAACTCCACGAATCCACGATGAAGAGCCTTGTGGCCACCAGGACAATCGACCTGACGACCATCGGGCGGCGCAGCGGTGAGCATCGAACGATCGAGATCTGGTGGTTCCACATCGACGACAGGTTCATCATCACCGGCACCCCGGGACGCCGCGATTGGCTGGCCAACGTCCGTGCCGACAACTCGGTTCTGATCCGGACGCACTTTGGCGAGTACACCGCGAACGTCATCGAGATAGACGACGAGGCCTTTCGACGCCGGGTGTTCACCGATCCGACAACCAGTTGGTACAACACCCAGGAGGAGCTCGCCCATCTCATCGCCACAGCTCCGATGGTCGAAGTCGTCAACCTCCGTGGGATCTGAGTTTCGTCACACGGTGTCGAGGACCCGGCCCGATTGTTGTTCGCAGCGGGTGATGTCCATAGAGTCCGACGAGGTCGGGTGGGGAACCGGTCCACTGACAGAACCCGACAGGGAACATTGAACGTGCCAAAGGACATCGGTCAAGGCGACCCGGACGCCGGAGCGCAGGAGCAGCGTCTCGGGGTCGGATGGGTGATTGCACAGGGACTGCTCTTCGTGTTCTTTCTCGTCGCCATGGTCGGGGGAGACCGCCTTGCCGAGTTCGCAGGGCTCGTGTACATCCAGTCGGCGGGTCTCCTGCTTGCCCTGTTCGGATCCTTCCTGACCATCTGGAGCATGCTCCAACACGGCTCAAGGCTCTCGCCGTTCCCGAAGCCACCCGACGGTGCGATCCTCATCGAGTCAGGCCCGTACCGATATGTGCGTCATCCGATGTACTCGGGCATCATCGCCTTCGTCCTCGGTAGTTCGGTCGCCTACGCAACGCCGGCTGCGATGCTCGCGGCCCCGGCATTCCTCGTCTTCTTCATGGCCAAGACCGGCCACGAGGAGCTGCTCCTCGCAGACGCGGTCCCCGGCTACCGGAAGTACCGATCCACAGTCCACTGGAAGTTGATACCGAGGGTTGTGTGAGGATGCTTTCGGGTATCCGAATACCGAAAAGCGAATACCGAGTACCGAGTACCGAATACCGAAAAGCGAATACCGAGTACCGAATACCGACCAACCTGTAATCAGTCCTTTGAGCTATGACTACCGTTGGTCCGATGGGTGAAGCAAGCACGCGTTAGGAGTTTTTGTGGCCATTGCAAGCTGGAACGGCGCTGTCATCGCCGAGAGTGACGACACCGTGATGGTGGAGGGGAATCACTACTTCCCACGCGACTCGATCAAGGACGAGTTCTTCGCCTCCTCAACCAAGAGCACCGTGTGTCATTGGAAAGGCACAGCGTCCTACTTCGATGTGGTCGTCGACGGGGAAACGAATGCTGGTGCGGCCTGGTACTACGCAGACCCCAAAGACGCTGCCGCACAGATCAAAGACCGCGTCGCCTTCTGGCAAGGCGTGAAAGTCACGAGCTAGGGAAGAGGACAGAGGACAGTTCTCAGCTCTCAGCCTTCAGCTTTCAGCCTTCAGATTGCTGCTTACGGCTTACGGCTCAC
>CAZDIQ010000233.1:0-2526 GCA_964505525.1 uncultured Acidimicrobiaceae bacterium
ATCCGCTTTCACCAGAAAAGGCCATTCGCTGGACGTGGAGCCGTTATACGGACCCGTGGTGGGGCTCGGCGGAACACCGTTTGGCGCTAGCCCTCAGTGGTATCGAGGATCACCCAACCGTTTGCAGCGCAGCGGACATGGTCCAACTCGCTGAGGACGACGAAGGCGACGGTGCGACAGGCGAGCTACCACCTGAGGTGGCCGCGACCCGAAAGGCCCTGATCGACGCTTCGACCAATTGCGACTTCGAGACCCTCTATCAAATGGGCGGAGGCGACGAAGCGGCCCTCACATCGAACAGTCCGTACTCGCTCGCTGGGATCTATTCCGTCGACGACATCGCCTACCTTGACTCATACGACGGACTCGGCCGGAAACTCGTCTTGGCGTTGACAATGCTGCCGCCCAGCCTCTATCAAACCGTGAGTGACGACAATCCCGACGACGACAATCCCGACCACACCACGTTCGCGTGGCCCCCACACATTGGCGTCCGAGATGGGCAGCCCGTCGAGGATCTCTGGGACGACGAACTCCTGTCGATCGTCGCCCGTCTCAACAATGTATCGACATCCGATCTCATTGGCGCTGCGCAAAGCTTCGGCGGATACGCGCTGTTCCGCGTCCACATACTCGACGACGGAACCCTGCTCGGCGCCCTCGGGGGAGACTGAGGACGAGCGGGCAGGCAGCGCTCACTCACCACCGATGCGACGAACCTCGGCCTTCAGTTCCGAGGATGACATCTGCCTGATCCGAGCCAGGAGAGGATGCTGCTCGTACAGTGGCCCCACGGTGTCATTTCCATAGGCAGCCTCGAACACAGGGGCTTCGATGATGCCGTCACTGCTCGGTCTCATCAATCCTTGCGACGAGATCAAGCGATACTTTCCGACTTCCTCCGCGAGAGTCATGTGATTTCGCTCGATGTCCGCCTTGTACATCAAGAACATGACGGCCGACTCCTTTGGTAGGTCGTCCTTGCGGGGAACACGAAGGCTCTCAACGGTGAGTATCCCTCCGATGCCAATGGAGGGATCGTGCGTTTGCCCGGCGAGAATCTCTTCGATCTCCACCTGCAAGCTCGGAACAGACAGGACATCACCTTCGGCATCCCCGATGATCGTGCGCACTGGTCCCAACCCCACAACGTGACCAACAACAACGAGGCTGGACGCGCTCGTGATGTCGCCGATTGACGAGAAGTACTCCGCCTCGACTGCGCCTCGCACAGCCAAGTCCGCCCAGGACCCGTCGGCATCCGATAGTGGACCGGCGTCATCCGGCGCGACGGTCGCCGGATCGACGTGAGTCGCCTGCGAGCGGCTCGTCGTCGGCGGTGCGCCAGCGTCGGCGACATCGAAGCCGGCGGAGTTGGTGCACCCCACCGCAATCAGACCCAGAGCCAACCCTGCCGCAACGATCGGGCTCTTCCACTTAGCACCAGTCATCGAGCTACCCGTCTCCAGTTGCTCGCTCCCCATGTCATCCCCCCTTTCACTCTTCGACCCGCCGAACGGTGGTCCTACTTCTTCTTCGCCCCTTCGTGGCTGCGGTTCCCACTTTTCTTGCGTGACCTCACTGGATGGATCGCACCACGACCGCTGGCTGAGATCGGCGGTCAGGGTGGATCGAGTGTCGGCACGACGAACCTCGCCAAATGGATGATCTGCGTATGCTTCGCGAATGGTGACGCACGAGTCGGACTCGGCGATAATTCTTCGGTCAATCAAGGATCCGTATGCCTTTGGCGAGATCTTTGAACGCCACTACGACGCCATCTACCAGTACCTGGCACGGCGCGTTGGCCCGACCAGCGGCGAGGATTCGGCAAGTGAGGTATTCCTTGAAGCATTTCGTTCGAGGAAGCGATTTGATGCATCGGTGGCGTCTGCATTGCCATGGCTGTTCGGTATCGCAACGAACATCCTGCGTCGCCACGCCCGTGACCGAGCACGCCGGTTCTCAACATTGGAGCGGTTGGCGAACGGCCCGGACATTTGGTTCGATCCGGATATCGCTCGCCTTGTAGATGCCCAGACCGACGTCGAGATCGTTGCTGGTGTTCTGGGATCCATGGATTCGAACGAACGCGAACTGCTCCTGTTGGCGGCGCTCACCGACTTGTCCTATCAGGAAATCTCTTCGGCTCTCGGCATACCCGTTGGAACCGTCAAGTCCCAACTCTCGCGGTCACGGCTTCGTCTGCGTCGCATGCTCGGTGCCCATCCGGTCGAGAAACCGAGCAGGCAACGAAATGGAGAGGCATGATGGACGACGACCGTCACGAGCTCGATCTTCTCCGGACTCTCACGGTCGAGAGCGGTCCTTCCGATGAGCAGCGGGAGTCAGCGCGACAGCGGCTCCACGAAGAAATGGGGCGGAGCGTCGGAGCGGTCAGGCGTCGCAATCAGGTACTGGTCGCCTCGGGAGCGATCGGGGCACTCCTGATCGCACTCGTGGTCGGGGTCGCCTACTCCACTGGGAGAGGCACACCGAGCGATCAAGCAGTCGATATCCCAACGA
>CAZDIQ010000234.1:0-2510 GCA_964505525.1 uncultured Acidimicrobiaceae bacterium
TCCTGATGGACGAAACGCTCATCAAGGCAACGGGGTTGAGGAAACAGTTCGGTGATTTCGTCGCCGTCGATGGCATCGATTTCGAGGTCCGCAAGGGCGAGGCCTTTGGATTTCTCGGTCCGAACGGTGCAGGCAAGACATCGACCATGAAGATGATCGGGGCGGTGAGCCCCATCTCGGGAGGGTCGATCTCAGTACTCGGGCTCGATCCGGCAACGCAGGGACCGCAACTCAGATCGCGTCTGGGTGTCGTGCCCCAGGACAACAACCTCGATGACGAACTGACCGTCAACGACAACCTCACGATGTACGGGCGCTACTTCGACCTGTCACGCGCCGTGCTCAAGGAACGTATTGCCGAGCTTCTCGACTTCGTCCAACTGACCGACAAGGCCGACAGCAAGGTCGAAGCCCTGTCAGGAGGCATGAAGCGACGAGTGATCATCGCCCGTGGACTCATCAACGAACCCGACCTCTACATCCTCGACGAACCGACAACCGGACTCGATCCCCAGGCACGACACGTCCTGTGGGACCGCCTGTACCGCCTGAAACAGCGTGGCGTGACCCTCATCATCACCACCCACTACATGGACGAGGCCGAACAGCTCTGTGACCGGCTCGTGGTCATGGATGGCGGCAAGATCGTGGCTGAGGGTTCCCCGCGGTCGCTCATCGAGCAGTACACACCGCGCGACGTCGTCGAACTTCGCTTTCCGGTCGGTGTGCTCGAGACGCTCAACGGTCAGATCGAAGAGCTGTCCGACCAGACCGAGATACTCGCCGACCGAGCACTCGTGTACACAAGCGACGCCGACCAGATGATTGCGACCGTGACCGAACGCGGGCTCGAACCCGAGGCCGTCCTCGCCCGCCGGTCGACCCTCGAAGATGTCTTCTTGAGGCTCACAGGACGAACCCTGGTCGACTGATGGCGACTCCTCTTTCGTTCCGCATCGTCGAGGCAGAGGCAAGGATCTACCGAAGAACCTGGCGCGGGTCAGTGTTCACAAGCTTCCTCAATCCGATCCTCTATCTGCTCGCGATGGGCCTCGGGCTCGGATCCCTCGTCGATGCGAACATGCCCGATGGGGTCGAGGGACTGTCGTACGTTGCATTCCTGGCACCCGGCCTGCTGGTTGCGACGGCGATGCAGACGGGGGCGGGTGAAGGCTCGTGGAAGGTGATGGCCGGGATCAAGTGGCACCAGACCTGGAATGCTCGCCTATCGACACCGATCGGGATCGAGGGCCTCGCACTCGGACACCTGCTGTGGGGTGCCATACGGGTCTTCATGGTCTCGCTTTCCTTCGTGATCGTGATGGTGCTCTTCGGTGTATCGACACCGCTCGAAGCGCTTGGATCGCTCATCCCGGCCATGCTCGTTGGTGTGGCCATGGTCGCCATGACCACAGCTTTCACCGCCCGCCTCAAGGAACAAGCGGGGCTCCCCATGTTCTTCAGGTTCGTGGTCATCCCGATGTTCCTCTTCTCCGGCGTGTTCTTCCCAATCACCAATCTGCCCGGGTGGCTGCAACCAGTGGCCTACCTCACACCCGTGTTCCATGGTGTGGAACTGGCACGAGGTATCGCTCTCGGTGTCACGCCCGCGGTGATGTGGTGGGTGAGCACTTTGTATCTCATTGCATGGATCGTCGTCGGTGGGCTGCTCATCCTGTCGCCCCTACGCAAGAAGCTGACACCATGAGCGACCGCGTCCTTACGACCAGAATCGTGCCTCCGCTCCCGAAGAAGTGGCGTGGGATATACCTCATCGAACGAAACCTCGTTGCGACCAAGTCGTTCTGGCCGGTGCTTGCCTCGGGATTCTTCGAACCCGTGTTCTTCCTGTTTGCCATCGGCGTCGGTATCGGTGAACTCGCGGGCGACGTCACATTCGCCGGGATCCCGGTCGACTACACGGCTTTCGTTGCCCCCGCCATGTTGGCTGCGTCTGCGATGAACGGGGCGGTGTTCGAGTCGACCAACATCTTCTTCAAGCTCAAGTACGGCAAGACCTACGACGGTGTGCTCGCCACGCCGGTCCAACCGATCGACGTCGCATCGGGCGAGATCGGATGGACCCTTGCGCGTGGCTCGATGTATGCAGCGGCGTTCATGATCGTCATGGCGTTCATGGGTCTCATGGAGTCACCGCTTGCGATCCTCGCCTTTCCGGCAACCGTGCTCATCGGGTTTGCGTTCGGTGCGGTGGCCACTGCCGGTGTGACGTACATGCGGACCTGGCAGGATCTCGACATCGTCGGCTTCATCACGCTGCCGTTGTTCCTCTTCTCGGCGACGTTCTACCCGATCGACGTGTATCCCCCGGTCCTGCAGGTGGTTGCCTGGTTCTCCCCGCTCTACCACGGCGTCATGCTGGTGCGGGGTCTCACATTGGGTGTCTTGTCGTGGACGATGCTGATCAACATCGCATTCCTCACCACCCTCGGGATAGCAGGCTCGATCATCACCGCAAGAAGAATCTCAGCCATGCTGAGGGTGTGAGC
>CAZDIQ010000235.1:0-2506 GCA_964505525.1 uncultured Acidimicrobiaceae bacterium
CTGTGTCGGCAGGATACAGGAACACACGGGTACGGTCAAGAATCGGTTTCGTCTGGTCCCCTATCCGCTCGCTTGCGGCGCGGGCTCCGCAGCGGGTTTGCGAGCGACAACGATCAGGTGCGGACCGAGCCCGAGGAGGGTCGGTTCCGCCTCGATGGCTTGCAGCCGACATCGGAACGCACAACAACCCGTCGGTCTAGAGTCCGAGAGGTTCAGCCGGAATGTCACTCGATCAGAAAGCGCCCAACCTGATGGTTCACAAGCACGTCGCGAATCCTGACTACCTCACACCGGCCTATGCGGGGCGCCTTGGTCTCTCGGAGATGCCGAAGCATCGGATACCAGACGGGTCGTCGTCCCCCGAATCGATCTACCGCCACATCCATGACCAGCTGATGCTTGACGGCAGTTCGCGGCTGAACCTCGCCACGTTCGTGACCACCTGGATGGAGCCCGAGGCCGAGAGGCTGATGGCCGAGACGTTCGACAAGAACATGATCGACAAGGACGAATACCCACAGACAGCCGAGATCGAGAAGCGGTGCGTCAACATCGTAGCCGACCTGTTCCATGCCCCAGGCGACGGCGACGCCGTCGGCGTGTCGACCATAGGTTCGAGCGAGGCTGTCATGTTGGGCGGCCTTGCAATGAAGTGGCGATGGCGAGCTCTCCGGGGAGCCGCTGGTCAGCCGATCGACAAGCCGAACATGGTTATGGGTTCCAACGTCCAGGTCGTCTGGGAGAAGTTCTGCCGATACTGGGATGTCGAACCGCGCTATGTACCGATCACCGAGGACCGCTATGTCGTGGATCCGGGCGAGGTCATGGAGCGCGTCGATGAGAACACGATCGGTGTGATACCGATCCTTGGGACGACTTACACGGGCGAGTTCGAACCGATCAAACTGATCCACGACCGTGTGGTTGCATACAACGCGGAGCACGGGCTCGACATCCCCATCCACGTCGATGCGGCGAGTGGTGGATTCGTCGCCCCGTTCATCCACAAGGAACTCGAGTGGGATTTCCGCCTACCGCAGGTCAAGTCGATCAACGTGTCGGGTCACAAGTACGGTTTGACGTACCCGGGGATCGGTTTCGTGATCTGGAGATCAGCGGAAGACCTACCCGATGACCTCGTGTTCCATGTGAACTACCTCGGGGGTGACATGCCGACGTTCACCCTCAACTTCTCCCGACCGGGCAACCAGATCATCGGTCAGTACTACAACTTCCTCCGTCTCGGTCGAGCCGGTTACACGTCCATCATGGAAACGCTGCGCGAGCTGGCGTTGTACCTGTCCGGGCAGCTCAGGGACATGGGCCAGTTCGACATCCTCAGCGATGGTTCGGCAATCCCGGTGCTTTCGTTCAAGCTGAAGGATTCGAGCAAGTACACCGTGTTCGACATATCGGACAAGCTTCGTGGCAGCGGCTGGCAGGTTCCGGCATACACGCTTCCTGACAACGCTACTGACACCGCCATCCTGAGGATCGTCGTCAGGGAAGGACTCGACCGCGACCTCGCCGATTCTCTCCTCGAATCCGTACAAGCGGCGTGCCAACATCTCGAGGAGTTTCCCCCGACCCACAATTCGGCCGATTCGGCGTTCGCCCACTAGCCAACGTCCGACGGCCCAAGCGAGGTACCGATGGATTGGAAGCGCCATGTCGGTTGGAATCCGCGCAGTCTCGACTGGCGGGTTGCCGCCTTCTTCATCGTCGGGGCGTCGTGTTTCGCGATCGGCGCCGTCCCCATGTATGTGCTGCGTGTACCCCCTTCGATCGTCGGGGTCACGTTCTTTGTCGGGTCCCTGTTCTTCACGTCGGCGGGAGCGAGCCAATTGCTCCAGCTCAGGAGAAACTACGCAGCGGCAGGGCACGGGCTTGCAGTGCGCCGATGGCATGTCGCGATCCAGCATGGGAACACCCTCTACTGGGCGACCGCAATCCAGTTTCTCGGAATGCTGTTCTTCAATCTGAGCACGTTCGACGCCATGCTGTCGAACCTGTCCGTGGAACAGGTCAACCGGTTCGTGTGGGCTCCTGACTTCTTTGGATCGATTGCGTTCCTCGTTGCGAGCCAGTTGGCGTGGTTCGCTGCGTGCGGAAGACGACTCTGGGCTGTCCTCCCGCAGGACGAGGACTGGTGGATAGCAGTGCTCAACTACATCGGGTCTGGGTTCTTCATGCTGTCGGCAATCGGGGCTTACACCATGGACACGGACGAGGTTGTCAATCAGGCATGGGCCAATGGCGGCACGTTCCTCGGAGCCATGTGCTTCATCGCCGGGGCATATCTCCTGCTTCCCAAAGCAACGAAGGCCAACCCACCCGTGGGCTGAGGTCCTGCCAATCGGGCATGTCCGGACACGCGACGAAGGGGAGCGGTCGAGCCACTCCCCTTCGTTCCCCGGATGCCGACATCCGGGATTGAGATCAGAGATCTCGGATTGTTACTTGAGCTCGACGCTGGCGCCGGCAGCCTCAAGGACTTCCTTTGCCT
>CAZDIQ010000236.1:0-2465 GCA_964505525.1 uncultured Acidimicrobiaceae bacterium
GGGAACCGTCGAAGAAGCCCGCCGAGCCGCAGCCGAACTCCGAGAAGCCGAAGAATCTGCGTTGTCTGCTTTGTAGACGAATTGCTCAAGTTCCGTATCGGAAGCGTCGTTTCTCATTGAGATAGGAACCGTCGATGTAACCGCGGAGGACGAGTTTGAGTGAGGACCAGGCGTCTATCGGGACTTTGGATGTCCACGATTCCGTAGACGCGTCTGCGGACAGACATCAAACCGGCGAGACACGAGCATCGACGCACGTGGCACCGGGGTTGGTGGCGGTGGGCAGACCCGCAGTTTGGAAGCGGTCCGTCCACATTTACGCCCTCTACGGCATGAGCATCGTGCAAACCATCCTGCTGGTGACGGCGAAAAACCCGAGTTTCTGGGTCGTGCATCGGTCGAACACCGTTGACGTAGCCGCATTCCTGGCGACGGTGCTGATCTTCATCCCAGCCGTACTCATTGCGATCCCTTACCTCCTCGGTCGTGTCAATGCCACGCTGGGCTGGGTAGTGCATCTTGTGATCCTTGGCGGGCTCGCAGCTCTGCTCCTGGTTGATCTGTTCGGCAACATCCTCGGCGCCGACACCGGCGGTGTCCGTATCCTGACTCTGAGCCTTGCGATCGCGATGCTGCTCATAGTCGGCTACTGCCGGCTTCGGATAGTCGGTGATCTCATGCTTGCGATTGTGGTGGCTCCTGTGGTGGTCACCACTTTGTTCATCCTCAGCTTGCCGCCGCTCGGAGCGAATGAGGCACCGTCCGTAGCGCTTGGTGTGGTTGAACACAATCCTGTTGTCGTTGTCGTCCTCGATGAGTTCTCGTTGCCGGTTCTCAAGGACGCCGACGGCTCGATCGACGCTTCTCGGTTCCCGAACTTTGCGAGGTTGGCCGAGATGTCCACCTGGTACCCGATGGCTACCTCCGCGCACGATGGGACACTGTTTGCTGTTCCCGCCATCCTCACCGGGAATAGGCCCGAAGCTGAACCACTCCCAATCGCATCGAACCATCCGGTGAACCTTTTCACAGCGCTCGCGGACACTCACGAAATGGTGGTGGTTGAAGATGCGACGCGGTTGTGCCCCGATCGGCTGTGTGCAGCGACCACCGACGAACCGTTCGTGGCTCGTCGTCTTTGGACTGTGATGCAGGATTCGTCCGTTGTCTACCTCAATTCAATTGTTCCTCACGACTTCTTGGAGGTTCTGCGCGTGCCAAGCCTCGGCATCCGATGGAGGAACTTTCTGACTGCTGACGATCCCGTCGAGGTCAAGACAGATGTCGGTCCACTCGAGCGAAAGTTGTCCGACCTCTCTGGCAATGAGCGCCGTTCGGCGAGCATCGGTGCGTTCCTGGACCGAATCGATGGGACTGAATCGCCTCTGTATTTCTTCCACGTCGACCTGCCGCATGCGCCATACACAATGCTTCCCGACGGTCGCTGGTACCCCTCACAATCGGTTTCCGATTCCGATCAAGTGACCTGGGAAGGAGATGAGTTTTGGCGGCAGCAGGCCCTTGCGAAGTACTCAGCGCACGTGGGATACGCTGATCTGGTCGTAGGCGAACTACTCGATCAACTGCAAAGAGTTGGCATTCTCGACGAGAGCCTGTTGGTGGTTGTTTCAGACCACGGCGTCAGCTTCAAAGCGACCGAACCAAGGCGGCTCGTAACGCCTGGTAACTTCGTAGAGCTGGCGAGCGTTCCGCTCTTTGTGAAGTACCCGCACCAGGACACGGGTGTGGTTGATATGAGAAACGCGGAAACGATCGATGTCTTCCCGACCATCATCGATGCTCTTGGTGGATCGGTTGAGTCCGACGGGGACAGTTTGCTTGGCGACGTGTGGGACGATTCCAAGCTGATGGGATCGAGGGAAGGGCCAACTGTGTCGATGGACCTGAAAGAGTACGAAAGGCGTGTGCGGATAACCCAGGATGAGATTGCCAAGATGATTCTTGCCGGACACGGTCACGCTGGACTCATTTCTGGGATCGGACCATTGCCTGAACTCGCGGGCCGGCCGATCGGCGACCTCCAGTTGGTGACGCTCAGTGGTGATGTAGTCGTATGGGGAACGGACGGTTCAAATGTCATCGACACGGGTATGTACCCACCAGCGCTGGTCATCGCGGAGGTATCTACCGACGATGAAATGCCGACCATGTTCGCATTGGTAACCGATGGCGCGATCGTTGGAACTGCCACACCGTTTGAAACCACTCGTCACACGGCGAAGGTGAGATTCTTCGTGGATCCTCAACCGATTGTGGATGCCGACGGAGTCGTCGAGGTCATGGGTATCGTTGCCCAGGACGACGGGACGTATCGGCTGTTCCGATTTGATTGATCGAGTCTCGCTCGCGAACGGCCTTTCCGACTTTCTTGTCAAGTAGCTCGACGGAGATGCCGAATGGACGGATAGGTTGCGCATCGATGATGTGCCGCCTCTCGATATTGG
>CAZDIQ010000237.1:0-2436 GCA_964505525.1 uncultured Acidimicrobiaceae bacterium
GCTTCGTTCGGCGTTCCTTGCCGAGCATGAGGTGACGATCAGAGAACTCGCATCGATCGTCGGTCCCTGACCACATGGCGGCACTGACACGACGGTCGACCGGCTGGATCGTATTCGGGTTGTTGGCAATCGGGCTGCCCGTGCTGCTGTGGTACATGTCGAGAACCGCCGTGACGCCCGACCAACGCGTCGCCGATGCGGAACCTCCGCCACCACCGGAGGTCGACGCGCAGATCGAGATGCGAACCCTCGAAGACGTATTCGTGTTCCGCGGCGTGGTCGAAGCGGTCCGGACCTTGACGGTCGGCGCGCCGGAGATGACGGATCGCTCAGCCGTCGTTGTGGACATCCCGGTCCAGCAATCGGATATGGTCGACGAAGGCGATGTGATCGCTGTCGTCTCGGACCGACCGGTCATCGCAGTCACGCTTCCGGTACCCCTCTACCGCTCGCTTGTCCCGATGGCCGAAGGCGCGGATGTCCGTCGACTCCAAACCGGGTTGAGACGGTTGGGATACTCGGCCCCCGTAACGGGCATCTTTGACGAGGAAACCCAGGCTGCGGTAACCAGTCTCTACGAGGATCGCGGGTTTGCGCCGGTCCCAACGCCGGAAGAGAACGCAGCAGCCGCGGCCGCAGCCGACAGGGCGGTCACCCAGGCACGGGCTGCCTACGCTGCCGCCCGATCAGCCTCGGAGGGCGTAGCGGCGGCGCGAGATGCCCTCCGCAGTGCCGAGGAGGATGCCGAGACGGCATGGAGTCGGGTCGGGATGACCATCCCCCTCGGTGAAGTCGTCGGGTTCAGTTCGTTCCCCCTTGTCGTGACGAGTGTCGATTCGGTCCCAGGCACCGAATCCGGTGACTCCCTTGTCACGCTGAGCGATGGCGAGGTCCGATTGGTTGCCAGGGTCGACGGTTCGGCAGCCGCGTTTCTCCCTCCCGGAACGGTTGTCGCGGTTGGTCCCGAAGGATGGGCGTTCACGGTGATGACCAATGACTCACGGGATGACTCCGGCCAGCCGGTTGTCTTCTTCAAGGCGGACAACCCCATCGACCCGTCAGCCATCGGGGGCGAGTTCCGGGCAGAAGCCACACTGCAATCGTCGGGTGGAGCGGTGCTCGCGATACCCATTTCCGCTATCCGCTCCGGACCAGGCGGCGACTATATCCGCGTCGTCGGCGACACCGGCGTTCGCCAGGTCACCGTTACCACCGGTGAGAGCATCGGCGGATGGGTGGAGATTGCAGGTGTCTCGGAGCCATTGACCGAAGGCATGACCGTGAGGCTGACGTGAGCGGCGGTCCCGCTGGTCCCCTGATCGTCGCCACCGGATTGGAGCGAACCTACGCAGGGCCACCTCCAGTCGAGGCGCTGCGGTCGTCGACCTTCCAGATCGACATCGGCGACAACGTCGCCGTGCTCGGCCCATCCGGCTCGGGCAAGTCGACCCTCATGAACCTTCTCGGACTGCTCGATCGCCCCTCCGCAGGTGAGTACGTGCTTATGGACACAAGCACGGCGGACCTCTCAGAGGGCGAGCGGTCAGGGCTGCGGTCCGCATTGATCGGGTTCGTGTTCCAGGCCTTCCACCTCCAGCAAGGCAGAACTGCGACGGAGAATGTTGAGAACGGTCTTCTGTATCACGGCATCCCGAAGCGGGAGCGACGGGCTCGCGCAATCGACACCCTCGAGCGTGTCGGCATGGGGAGCCGAATGCATGCGGAGGTATCGCTGCTGTCGGGTGGTGAAAGGCAACGTGTCGCGATCGCACGAGCCATCGTGCACAAGCCACGTCTTCTGCTTGCCGACGAGCCGACCGGCAATCTCGATTCGGATACAGGCGACCAGGTGCTGGGTCTTCTCAGCGAGCTTCGATCAGACGGTCTCACACAGATCGTCGTCACGCACGACCCGAACGTTGCCGAGGCTGCTGATCGTCGGATCGCTGTCAAGGACGGGTGGCTGACCGAGAATGTCTGACCTACCCGCACCCCGTCCGGTCCCGAAGAGGCCGCGTTCCCGACTCCGAATCGTCGACGCCGTTGGCGAGTCGTGGACGGAGATCTCGCGCCACATAGCGAGGACACTCCTCACGGCTGTCGGTGTAGCACTTGGCGTCGCTGCGATCGTCGCCACAAGCACGATCGTTCTCACCATTCGGTTCCAGGTCTCGGACGACTTCGACGCACGGCGGGCGACACAGATCGATGTACGAGCGGCTGGTGCCGACACCGGGACCAACCCGTCAGCGTTCCCCGTGTCGTCGGCATCGCGGGCACGATCCGAGTCGCTCAACGGTGTGACGGGTGTCGCCGAGTTGCGTTCGACGGGGAACGAGCTACCGGTCGCCCTGTCGAACGTGGCCGCAGAAGCTGGCGTCCCACAGGTCTCCGAGGTGATGGCCATCGACCTGGCCGGCATGGACGCTTTGGGTG
>CAZDIQ010000238.1:0-2410 GCA_964505525.1 uncultured Acidimicrobiaceae bacterium
GTGCGACCAATCAATGCTTCCATCGATACAACGTATCAACCAGGTATGACAGAAACCGGACGGCGAGTCGGGCGTGGCTGCGCACAAAACAGCCACAATTCGGAGCGGCGGAACTCATGGGGACGACCTTGAGCGTCCTTGCCCTACATCTGCGCTGCTCGGACCAATGCGATGATTGAACCCAGGCGTTCAACCGTTGCCGGTGTTGTGGGTAGGAGGATGGCTTGGATCGTGTCGACCCTGCCATCCATGATCGTGACGAGTGCTTCGGCGATCTCCTCGTCCGACCCACGGAGCAAACCGGGCCACGGCAAGGGTGGACCTTCGAACTGGATGGGGACACCAAGGTATCTCTGCAAGGTCCCCGGGTCACGACCATGCTTGACACAGGCATCGTCGATCCGGTCGTGCAAACCGGAAAGTTCGTCCAGTGACAACCTGACCATCCAGGTGTTCCAGATGTCAGCGTGCTGGGCAACGATCCGGAGTGAGCGCGGACCCTGGGCAAGAGATCCTATGAGAATCGGAGGACCCTCGGGTCGCGGGCCTCGGGGCTTGAGTTCCATGTCGCCGGCTCGGTAGAACTCACCGTTGAAGTCGACATGACCGGTCTTGAGCAGGGGCAGGATGATGGCGAGCGCCTCCTCGAACCGAGCGAATCGAAGGTCGGAGGGAACCCCGATCATGTCGTGTTCAGGCGGGTAGTCGCCCGCCCCCGAGCCGAGGATCAACCGACCTTCACTGATGAGGTCGACCGTATCGGCCATCTTGGCCAGCATCGCCGGGTTCCGGTAGGCGGTGCAGGTCACCACCGTCCCGATCTCGACCTTTTCCGTCACCGCGGCAATCCCCGCCAGAGTCGTCCAACACTCAGTGACCCCGTAGGAAACCTCTGGGATGCCCACGAGCTCGTCTCGACCCCAAGGATCACCCTGCCAGGCGAAGTGGTCGACCAGCCACACTGATGCCATCCCCAGGTCTTCCGCCTGTCGGGCAGTGTCCCTGATGCTCGCCCACGTAACAGGTCCAAGACCCGGACCTTCTTCGTGTGGAAGAAGGAGCCCAAAATCAGTTTTCATACGACAAAGCTACCCGTCAGGAACCGACGCGGCCCAAGAACCCGTTGAGGCTGCCCCATCGTTGAGGTCCGATTTGCAGCGAGCGCGACGGCGCGATGGCTTCACTTCTTCGGCTGGTCTTTGATGTTGGGATCGACAGTCCGGGATACGCGTGGGGTTCCGCTTCAACGCATTTGACGCATCAGCAATCGACCACGGACCTGATGTCCTACCAAATCGGTGGGGTTTGAGTCAGCCGGCGGAGTACGTAGTCGGTGGGGAGTTTCGATGTGGGAGCAGCCTCGAGCAAGCGCTCCTGGCTCTCGATCAGATATCCATTGGCGTCGAACACGAGTGAAATCTCGATCTGCCCTATGTCCGCCTGTTCGTACATCGTGGTCAGGATCAATGTTCCGTCTTCTCCCCAGACGGGTCTGTCGGCGACGGCCGCCAACCGCTGGATGAGGAGAGCGCGAGCCGTGGGGCTGGGGAGCCACGCAGGATTAGCAAGCTCCTCGGCGGCCCGAAACAATTGCGCACCCATGGAGACGGGTGAATCAGGATCGACGAGCTCCTCGAACATTCGGTCGAGCAGCAATGGGTCGCTTGGAAGGAGCGGCCGCTCCTGCGCAGACAATGTCGAAGTCTCGACCACGGGATCCGGGTTGGTGTCGTCGACGCTCGCCATGCCACTGTCAGAATTGTCCACTTCGGTGGTGATCGTCGCTACGACCACTCCGAGTCCGTCTGCCCACTCCGTGCTGACCTCTCTTGTGGTCGCATGGCCTGATGCCGGATCGTCGGTCATGAAGTTGGGACTGGTCCGGACAACGGAATGCGTTGTGTATGTGTCGGTGTGAACCCCCAACGGAGCAACCGCTTGGCCGACCTGCGCCAAGTAGCCGGCCATCAAGGCTTCGCCGGGTGAATCCGGCGACGGTTTCGACGTCTGCGGTGTTGATGTCGTTGGGATATCGACTGCTTGATCGCTCGGTGTGCCTCTCCCAGTGGAGTAGGCCACACCGATCACGAGTGCGAACAGGAGTGCCCCGATCGCACCCGAGGCGACGATCACCTGATTGCGACGCCTCGCTGCTCCGCCGCTCCGCCCCATTTCTTCGTGGAGCCGTCGTCGCGCTGACTCCCGCTGCTCATCGGAGGGCCCGCTCTCGAGGGTGAGAGTCCGGAGAAGGTCGAGGTCTTCGCGGTCGTCACTCATCGCGTCTCTCCTGTTTGGTGCTTTCTCGGTTTCTCGACCGGATGGGCACCGAGCTTGCGGCGTAGACGAAGCCGTGATCGCGAGAGTTGGGACTTGACGGTTCCAACGGGTATGCCGAGAGCCGAAGAGATTT
>CAZDIQ010000239.1:0-2394 GCA_964505525.1 uncultured Acidimicrobiaceae bacterium
CCGGTCCGTGCCGAGTCGATCGTCGCTGAGCTCGTCGAGCTCGGTTCGCTGATCGATGAGCTCGTCGACCTCGGTGTGAACATGGTCGAACCTGGCTCGGACATCGCAGCGGCACCTGCCGGTGACCTGCCGTTCGCCGGCAAGACCGTCGTCGTGTCCGGGTCGGTGCCCGGCATGAGCCGCAACGAGGCCCGCGAAGCTGCTGAGGCGCTCGGCGCGAAGTCGTCGGGGTCGGTGTCCGCGAAGACCGACCTGCTCGTCGCTGGTGACGGTGCGGGGTCCAAGCTCGCCAAGGCTGAACAGCTTGGCGTTGCAGTGATGGACGCCGACACGTTCGCGCAGCTGGTCGCCGACACCATCAGGTGAGACTGTCAGGTCACCCTGTGCTCGCGAACCCGGAGTAGTCGCTCGGGCAGAGGACCTCGGCGGGGATCTCCCACAGTGCCTCGTTGGTCATCAACGTTGCCTTGCCGGTCACCCAGTCGACGCTCATGTGTGTGAGTCTGCCCGGGGCGTACGACACGTCGACCTGGCTGGCAGTGACGCCTTCTGCGAAGCCGGGAGTGGCGATCGTGGCCTCCGACCCGTCGGCCGGGTTGATCACGAAGGTCTCGTCGGAGCGGTTCTTGACGATCACCCATCCACCGAACACGAATGCGTCGCCCGCCACGGTGTTAGGAATCTCCCACGTCGGGGTCCCCGATGAGTCCATGCCTGTGACCGCCGAGTTTTGGATGCGCAGGAGGCTGCCCGGTGCGACCACCATCTCAGGACGCGGATCAAGGTTTCGGGTGTCGACCGACCCGACCCGGCGGGCTCCGGCCGCGTCATCGACAACGGTCACCAGCTCTGCGGCGGACCCACCGGCGGTGTAGACCTGAACCGTTCCCCGGTCCGAACACGCGGACACCGGTACGGAACCGGCGCGATTGGCGTCCGGCCCGTGGACGGGCTCGTACCCGGCAGTGGCAAGGTTCACCATCAGCGTCGGGGAACGGCCGATGAGGAACGTGTTCTCCGTCAGGTAGGCAGCCGCTGCGTCGTTGAATCCGTCGAACTCGAACGAACCCACCTTGCCAAGCGACAAGTCGTAGATGTCGACCGTGCTGCCCACCCGGACGGCTGCGCGATCCCGGTTGCTCCCAAAGAAGTACGTCGGTGTGTTGTCCGACTGAGTGTCCGTCGAGTGCAGCTCAACATCGGATTGCTGCAACGTCGAGAACAGCAACGAGTGCAGCGACGTCACGTAGCGCGGAGGATTCAACCCGACCGCAGGCTCGGTCTCGTGACTGATCCAGAACACCCCGAGCGGTGTCACCTGCATGATGGGGCGGTCGATCACCTTCGGGAAAGCAGTCTGTTGCCCAGAACCATCGAAGTTGGTCACGTCCCCATCGGCAAGGTTGATGAGTGCCAGGGCGTCACCGCAGTGGTACAAGAGCGTGAACTCCAGCACGGGAAGGGGATCCTCGCAGCGACCGAACAGACGCCTCGGATGAGCGATCCTGTCAGCACCGTCCGGGGACGGGCCGAGGACCGCCAACGCCGCCAGATCGTCCTCGGCGAATCCGTCCACGCCGCAGAGGTCACGGACCGCTGCGTCGATGGTCGACACCAGCTGGGTCGCCGGTGTCGACGTCCAACCGAGACGACCGATCGCCTCGAGCGCGTACATCGGTTCCGGATCCAACTCGTCCATCGCTTCGATGAGCTCGAGCGCCGCGTCGCCACCGGCGCCGCTGATGTTCTGTGAGACGATCGTGAGCGCATCGATCAGCTCTTCGTAGCTCTCGTCGGCGTTGAGCACGTCCGGAAATGCCACGGTTCGCGTCTCTGGCGGCACCCACGCGCATGGCTGCGATCCGGCGGCGGTGATGCCTGGTCCGAAGACCGGCTGACCGCAGTTGATGGAGCTCCACTCATCGACGGCGGCGACAGCGTCTGACGAGACCAGCGAGGTGACGAAGACAGCCCCAAGAGCACCCAGCGGATCCGACGCGATGTTCGATGCGGCATCCATCTGGTCGTTCCACGCGCCGACAGCGATCGACATCTCTGTGGCGATTTCTGGGGGCGCCACCGCGTCGAGCTTGGCGAACAACGTGTTGGCGGACGACAGATTCGAAACGAAGAGCAGGAACTGATCGCCGGTGGTGTCACCTGCCGCGTCGGAGTTGCTGCGCATCGTGTCCAAGCCCTCGGAGAGCGTCTCGCAGAATTGCGCTGCGGTCGACGCACCTGTGCCCTCAGCGGACCGTCCACCATCGCCGGTGCATGCTGTCGTCACCAATGCGACAACCGCGATGGCACCGAGGCCTCGCCTCCACGTGAAGATCCGTCGCTGTCGCCCGCGCCTGTCGCCCATGTCGTGACCATACAGCGCCGAGGTGACAC
>CAZDIQ010000240.1:0-2334 GCA_964505525.1 uncultured Acidimicrobiaceae bacterium
TGGTGGGAGCGGGTCGGCTCGGTCTCAGTCTGAATCCCGGTCTGCGGCTTCAGACCGCTGCCACATCCCGCACATGGCGACCCAACCGGATGGCAAGCGCCACAAGGGTCAACGTCGGATTGGCGAACCCGCTCGTCGGGAACACTGAGCTGCCAGCAACATAGAGGTTCGCGACACCGTGGGCACTGAGGTCCGTATCGACGACACCGTCGTTCGGGTCACTGCTCATCCTCGTGGTTCCCATGTGGTGCCACCCGCCCGTGTAGGCCGCCGGACCGCGCTCGTCCGCTGTCCACGCAGGAACGAAGTCCCCGAGGTCCGAAGCCGCAAGGGCATCGCTCAGATGATCCATCGAGCGACGGGCAGCATCCCAGTCCTTCCCCGCCACATCCCAATGCAGGATTGGGAGACGCAGCCCGTACCGGTCAAGCTTGTCGGACAACGCCACGAAGGAATCCGGGTTCGGTGTCTGTTCGCTCATCGCCGAAACGGCGAAACAGTCCCTCGTCCTCGACGACTTGAGCCGATCCGTGAAGAACCCAGGGACATCCTTCCGATCCTTCCAGATCGTCTTGAACTCCGATCGCCACAGCGAGGCATCGAAAGGCCCGTATGGCACCGACTTCAGCAGGCGGGCCATGGCGTTTGCGCCAAGCGACAACGATCCGAGGTAGGCAGGCACGGGGAGGAACGCCGTGCGCGCTAGACCTTCCGTCCGCACCACCTCGTCGTCCACCGTCAGCCAGATCTCCTCGCCGATGTCGCAATACCGCTCGGCGATAGCGGAACGGGCCGTGTCGCTGCGCGGGACAAGGTGACCGGCGACGTAGTGCATGTGCTCCATGAAGTTGCGACCGACGTTCGCCGCGGCGGGTCCCATCGCCGCGAGCACGGGTTCGTTGCTGAGCAACGTCCTGGCATTGTCGAGACCACCCGTTGCCAGGACGACGAATCGGGACTCGACGACGAACCCCTCCCCGCCCCCGGCCTTGACGTGCACCCGGGTCACGTGACCCGAGGTGTCCACGTCAAGCTTGGTTGCGGCTGCGTTGATGATCCATGTCTGGTCGGGGTCGCCAGCCAGGGATTCCGCCCTGTCGGCGAACACGGCCCGTGCGCCGTGGCGGAACGCGACGTCGACCACGCCCGACTCCCCGCCGAGAATCGCACCCTCGGGAGCAGTCCACGGATCGCCGTCGTGGGTGATGCCGCAATAGTCGGACGCCGCACCAAGGTGGGTCTCGAGGTCGTCGAAGCCGATCGGCCACCGCCCGGAACCAGGAGACTCGAAGTCGATCCGGTCCAAGGGACGCGCCCTCAACCCGTGTTCCAACAGACCGGCCGTCGCCCCACCGATACCGCGCACCCGCGACAGACGTAGGGGGAAGTACGGCTGACCCGTGTTCGATCCGCGGGCGGCGGACTGGGCGCCCCGCACGTGATCACGCAGTGACGCCACGAGTTCGCCGCGGTCGTGTCGGTCGTGGTATTCGCCCCCGATTTCGAGCACCGTGACGCTCAGCCCGGAACTGGTCAGCTCGGCGGCAACCGTGATGCCTGCGGGTCCGGCACCGATGATGCATACATCGGTCCGCTGCACCGTCCCTGCGCGTGTCGTCGCATCAATGAACATGGTTCGTCACCTGGTGAGCGCACACGAGGCGAGGCCGTCCCGACCACTCTCCGTGGCGGGCAATCACGTCCCGTGGAGGGAGAGAACTCCGGCTTCGTGCTGATCCACGTGGTATCTGATCGAGTCGGTGAACGTCGTCAGGAGGTCTCGTGTCGGCTTCCAACCCAGCGCGTTCAGCTTCGAGATGTCCGGTGGCACCCGGTTCATGTCCTCGTAGCCCGTGCCGTAGAAGTCCTCGCCGGAGATCTCGAGGATCTCACCGGTGTATGGACGTCCCGTCAGATCCTCGTAGATGTCGGTCATGTAGCTCGCGAGCTCCCTGATCGATATGTCCGTCGTCGGATTGCCGATGTTGTAGATCTCATTGATCGCTGACGGATCCTCGAGAAGGATCGTGAAGGCTTCACTCGCATCGTCGACGTGTGTGAACGTCCTGCGCTGCTCACCGCCATCGACGAGGCGCATCGGACCACCGGTGATGAGCGCAGACATGAAGTGGGCGAAGACTCTCGGACCACCGATCGACCCTGCCTCAACGAGGTAGTCGAACCGTGGACCGACGAAGTTGAAGGGTCGCACGATCGTGTACTCGAGATCGCCGTTGAGGGCGTGGGCATGCAGAATCCGCTCGAGGAACTGCTTGCCGCTTGCGTACACCCAGCGCTGCTTGGTGACCGGTCCCATCACGAGATCGCTCTCGT
>CAZDIQ010000241.1:0-2324 GCA_964505525.1 uncultured Acidimicrobiaceae bacterium
CTACCCGGATTCTCCATGACGCGGACCGACGCCACAACGACGTCCGCCCCGGGGACGGGTCCCTGGGGCGGAGTGTGCGACCGTGGGTGGAGGACCCGTGGTCGCCGATTCTGGTGGTGGGGCTGGGAGAGAGGGAGACAGTGCCGCCGCCGCCAGACTCGATTGTGATTACTTTCACAAGTTGGACGTCCGGGAGGGACGCTCGGGTTCCCGGGAATCGTCAGGGTCTTGCGGATCCTGCTGCGGCGATGGCGCGGATCTCGAGGATCAGAACCACTCCCGCCAGAGCCACAAGGAAACTTCCCATCGACCCGATCGTGACGAAGGTCGCGTATCGACCTGCCGAATCGGTGAGCGGGTCCGACGCAATCGTAGACACGTACGACACGACGTTCCCTGCTATCCACAGAAACCACCACGCGTCGCCGATGGAGAACCGGTTGCGCTGGGTCCACCGGTCCTCGATGGGCTGCCCGTAGTAGGGCTCGGACACACATCGTTCGATCTCGGCCATCACGAGCCGCGGCAGGACGAGGTTGGCGAATGGCACGATCCAGGCCCAGAACGCCCAACGCGGCGACCAGCGACGATATTTGGCTCCGCGCCTGTCGATGACCTTCGATGTCCTGAAGATCCACACGACGACACTCACGGCCGAAACGGCGAGCGCCAACAGAGACAGCACCGAGAACCCTGACCACAGACCCGCCGCGTCCAGGGAATCGGCATCGTCGAGAAACCCGTCCCCCGCCTCGCGGATCGACGACGCGAACGCGATACCCGATACACCCACAGCGGCCATCACCAGTGTTGCGATTCCGACCGTCACCTGGGCGACCACACCAGGCGGAACAACCGTATCCTCTCCACCGGGCACCACCGGGGTCAGTTCGGTCGTCGTCCACTGCTGACGCGGAGCGTCGAGAAGCTCCGGCGGGTACCACTTCCCGTCGGCAGCCTGCCACCACCCCTCGCCACGTGACCTGTCGGACATTCCCGCAACTCTAGGGAGCCGAACGAAACTCGGCGCAAATGCGATCACGACGCGAGCTGCGTGACCCCTCGACGTTCCATGTCGCCCCATACCCGTGTGGACTTGCCGCCCATCATTGCGCGGATCCGCCACCAGACGGTCATCTGGCGAAGACCGAGGTTCTCGATGAACACGAGCCCGACGAGCCGAAGGGTCTGCATCGGGTCGTTGAAATAGCCGTAGCGCTCGTCAAGGAGCAGACCGATGAGCGATGTGAATGCTCCGACGAAGTACGCGATCAGGAACACGATCACGACCGTCGACACACTCACCCAGCCGAAGAAGAGTGCGAACGGGATGAGCAGGTAGCCGGCGAACTCGACGACAGGTGCCAGGAACTCGAAGATCACCGTGAACGGCCACATGAGCATCCCGACGGTTCCGTGGCGTGGGTTGAAGAAGCTCGACTTGAAGTCGCTCACGGCGGTCATCAATCCACGGTGCCATCGGATGCGTTGACGCCTCAGGATCGCACGGGTGGGCGGAACCTCGGTCCACAGCACCGCAGCGGGGGCGTACCGGATCCGGTACGGCATCTTCGTGTCGTGGCAATGTCGGTGGATGCGCATCGTGAGGTCAAGGTCCTTCCCGAAATGCCCGTGTGCATAGCCACCGAGACCGACAACGAGTTCCCGCCTGAATATCCCGAATGCGCCAGAGACGTTGGGAAGCGCGTTCATCGACGCCCACGCAGGCTTTGTGGCGATGAACGATCGGACATACTCAAGAATCTGATACCGCGCGATCAACCCTTTCGGGATCCCGGGTTCGACGACGTGGCCGTGTCGCACCGTCCCGCCGTTGAGCGGACGGATGTTCCCTCCGACGGCGACGACCCGTTCGCGGTCCTCGGCGATGCACCGCATCGACTGGACGAGGGCATCGTCATCGATGACCACGTCGGCGTCGGTGGCCATCACATAGGGGAAGCGGGCAGCGTTGACGGCCGCGTTCAGCGCATCGGCCCGCCCGCCGTTCTCCTTGTCGACCACGGTGAGGTCGACCCCCGTCGAGTGTCGTGACTTGTAGACACCGCGCACCCTGGCGGTCGCGATGCCGGTTCTCAGCGGGTAGGGGACCAGCTCGAGCCCGAACGCATCGATCAGGAGCTGCAATGTGTCGTCCGTGCTGCCGTCGTTCGCGATCACGATCTCGAACCTCGGATACGACGCCATGGCAAGGGACCTCGTCGCCTCGACGATTCCCGCTGCCTCGTTGTAGGCGGGGATCACAATCGACACAGGTGGCGCGAGGTCGGAGTCGAGCATGTCTTCGAGGCGACCGAATCGCT
>CAZDIQ010000242.1:0-2323 GCA_964505525.1 uncultured Acidimicrobiaceae bacterium
CTACCCGGATTCTCCATGACGCGGACCGACGCCACAACGACGTCCGCCCCGGGGATGGGTCCCTGGGGCGGAGTGTGCGACCGGTGGGTGGAGGACCCGTGGTCGCCGATTCTGGCGGTGGGGCTGGGAGAGAGGGAGACAGTGCCGCCGCCGCCAGACCGATTGTGAATGATTTCACAAGTTGGACGTCCGAGAGCGACGCGCGGGTTCCCGGAAACGTCAGGATCTTGCGGATCCGGCTGCGGCGATGGCTCGGATCTCGAGGATCAGAACCACTCCCGCCAGGGCGACGAGGAAACTTCCCATCGACCCGATGGTGACAAAGGTCGCGTATCGACCGGCCGAATCGGTGAGAGGGTCCGACGCAATCGTCGACACATACGACACGACGTTCCCAGCCACCCACAGAAACCACCACGCGTCGCCGAGGGAGAATCGGTTGCGCTGGGTCCACCGGTCCTCGATGGGCTGCCCGTAGTAGGGCTCGGACACACATCGTTCGATCTCGGCCATCACGAGCCGCGGCAGGACGAGGTTGGCGAATGGCACGATCCAGGCCCAGAACGCCCAACGCGGCGACCAGCGACGATATTTGGCTCCGCGCCTGTCGATGACCTTCGATGTCCTGAAGATCCACACGACGACACTCACGGCCGAAACGGCGAGCGCCAACAGAGACAGCACCGAGAACCCTGACCACAGACCCGCCGCGTCCAGGGAATCGGCATCGTCGAGAAACCCGTCCCCCGCCTCGCGGATCGACGACGCGAACGCGATACCCGATACACCCACAGCGGCCATCACCAGTGTTGCGATTCCGACCGTCACCTGGGCGACCACACCAGGCGGAACAACCGTATCCTCTCCACCGGGCACCACCGGGGTCAGTTCGGTCGTCGTCCACTGCTGACGCGGAGCGTCGAGAAGCTCCGGCGGGTACCACTTCCCGTCGGCAGCCTGCCACCACCCCTCGCCACGTGACCTGTCGGACATTCCCGCAACTCTAGGGAGCCGAACGAAACTCGGCGCAAATGCGATCACGACGCGAGCTGCGTGACCCCTCGACGTTCCATGTCGCCCCATACCCGTGTGGACTTGCCGCCCATCATTGCGCGGATCCGCCACCAGACGGTCATCTGGCGAAGACCGAGGTTCTCGATGAACACGAGCCCGACGAGCCGAAGGGTCTGCATCGGGTCGTTGAAATAGCCGTAGCGCTCGTCAAGGAGCAGACCGATGAGCGATGTGAATGCTCCGACGAAGTACGCGATCAGGAACACGATCACGACCGTCGACACACTCACCCAGCCGAAGAAGAGTGCGAACGGGATGAGCAGGTAGCCGGCGAACTCGACGACAGGTGCCAGGAACTCGAAGATCACCGTGAACGGCCACATGAGCATCCCGACGGTTCCGTGGCGTGGGTTGAAGAAGCTCGACTTGAAGTCGCTCACGGCGGTCATCAATCCACGGTGCCATCGGATGCGTTGACGCCTCAGGATCGCACGGGTGGGCGGAACCTCGGTCCACAGCACCGCAGCGGGGGCGTACCGGATCCGGTACGGCATCTTCGTGTCGTGGCAATGCCGATGGATGCGCATCGTGAGATCGAGGTCCTCCCCGAAGTGTCCGTGTGCATAGCCACCGAGACCGACAACGAGATCCCGCCTGAATATCCCGAATGCCCCAGAGACATTGGGAAGCGCATTCATGGACGCCCATGCCGGCTTTGTGGCGATGAACGATCGGACATATTCGAGGATCTGATACCGCGCGACCAGTCCTTTCGGGATCCCTGGTTCGACGACGTGACCATGGCGCACCGTCCCACCGTTGAGTGGACGGATGTTCCCACCGACGGCGACGACCCGCTCGCGATCCTCAGCAATGCACCGCATCGACTGGACGAGGGCATCGTCATCGATGACCACATCCGCATCCGTGGCCATCACATAGGGGAAGCGGGCAGCGTTGACGGCCGCATTGAGCGCATCGGCTCGCCCGCCGTTCTCCTTGTCCACCACCGTGAGGTTTACGCCCGTCGAGTGACGTGACTTGTAGACACCGCGCACCCTGGCCGTCGCGATGCCGGTTCTCAGTGGATACGGGACCCGTTCGAGCCCGAACGCATCGATCAGGAGCTGCAACGTGTCGTCCGTGCTGCCGTCATTGGCGATCACGATCTCGAACCTCGGATACGACGCCATCGCGAGCGACCTCGTCGCCTCGACGATTCCTGCTGCCTCGTTGTAGGCGGGGATCACGATTGACACAGGTGGCGCGAGGTCGGAGTCGAGCATGTCTTCGAGGCGACCGAATCGCT
>CAZDIQ010000243.1:0-2319 GCA_964505525.1 uncultured Acidimicrobiaceae bacterium
TCATAGGACTGAATCAAGTACACAGTCCACAGTCCACAGTGAATACAGAATGCCGAATAGCGAATACCGAACCAGATGCAGGCTGAGAACTGTCAACTGAGAACTGTCAACTGAGGGCCGAGAGCTGACAGCATCTTGAATCTTGGATCTTGAATCTTGGATCTCAGACTCAGACTCCCCATCTTTCGAGCCAGGTGAGGAACTCTTCCCACCACACGAGGGCGTTTGACCGCTTCTCGATCCAGTGGCCCTCGTCGGGGAAGTACACGAGGCGAGCGGGGACACCCTTGTGTTTGAGGAGACCGTATAGCTCGAGCCCCTGGGTGGTCACGACGCGGTAGTCGAGTTCACCGTGGATGACGAGTGTCGGTGTCTCGATGTCGTGGGTGTGTGCCATCGGCGACCACCGTTGGACGGCGTCCATGTCATCCCAAGGCACACCACCGACGGCGTCCTCGCGGCCTTCCGTCAGGTCCGACGCCCATTGTCCGAGAAGGTCGGTCACCCCTGCATGACAGATCGAGGTCCGGTAGCGGTTTGTCTGGGTGGTGATCCATGTGACGAGGTAGCCACCGTAGGAGCCGCCAGCAATGGCAAGCCGATCCTCGTCGATGTATCCGAGATCGATCATGTGGTCGGTGGCGGCCTCGATGTCAAGGTACGGCATCTCTCCCCACGCGCCCTGGATGGACCGGGTGAACGCATCCCCGAACGACGAGGAGCCGTGGAAGTTCACCGACACGACGACGCGCCCTCCAGCAGCCATCACCTGCGGGTTCCACCGCCAATGCCAGGAATCGATGACTCCGTTGTGCGGACCACCGTGCACATTGTGGAGCAGCGGCCATTCCTTGTCACGGGTGAACCCGGGCGGTTCCACGACGAACGCTTGGATCGACGTACCCCTCGATCCCTCGAAGCGGATCTCTCCGGCAGGTCGGAGGTCAAGCTCGCCGATCAGGTCGGCGTTGAACGCGGACAGGGCGGTTGTGCGTCCACTCGCGGTTACGGCAACCTCGGGAGGACGGTGCATCGACTCGGTCCGATGCCAGAAGCAATCAAGACCGACGCGAGCACCGTGACTCGATCCGGTGTGCGTGATCGGCGCCGGACTACCTCCCTCAAGACCCAGGGTGAACAGGCGGACATGTCCCTCGTCTTCGGCATGCAGGATCAGGCTGTCGTCGTTGATGAACTCCCAACCGCCAGCCGACCGATCCCATCCGGACGTGAGGACCTCCTCGGTCGCGGTCGGAAGGTGGTGCGAAACGACTCGTACATGATCTGCGTAGTAGGCGTGTTCGTACGTCGCTCCGTACACCAGCGTCGAGCCGTCCGGCGAGACCCTCGGGCGGCTGTGGTTCTCGGCTTCGCCCGTAACCAACGGTGTGACCTCACCGCCAGCGACAGGAACGGAGTGGAGCTGGAAGCGCGGGTAATCCCAGGCCGGTCTGCCGACGTCGAGTGTGAACACGACCAACCGTCCATCGGGTGAGACCGTGAATGAGCTTCCCACCTCTTCGAGTGCGATCAATGTATCGAGGTCGGGAGTGAGGTCGATCGCATCGCCGGTATCGAGATCGATGCGGAATAGGTGGTCGACCGTCTCGCCGGCGAGCCACCTCTTCCAATAGCGATAGAACCGATCCTCGGTCCGCACAGGGACCTTCTTATCCTTGCGATCCTTGGCTACCGATGCCGTCGCCGTAACCGAGAGGTGGTCTCGGTACAGAGGTACCGTCGCAATCAGGGCATTCGACCCTGGAACCCACTTCATTGCGGTCACTCCCTTGGGGAAGTCCGTGACCGATGCGACATCGGACCCATCGCTCGACATCGTGTGGAGCTGCTTGGGGTCGTCCTTCGTTGCAGACGACAGGAATGCAATCCGCGACCCATCCGGCGACGGTTCAGGCGACGATGCATCAAGCTCCCGTTGAGTGAGCTGCGTCGTCACTCCCTCCCTGTCGACGCGGTGCAGGACACTCGTGGCCTTCCCGTCGTCGTGATGGTCGACCACGGGCACGACCACCGATGTCGTCCCCGGAATGTGTTCGGGCTGTCCGACCCGATACATGTCCCAAAGGTCTTCCGGCGTAATGGCTCGAGCGATGACCTACCTCCTAGTGGCTCTGCCAAAGGATGGCAGAAAGAAGCTTTCAGTTTTCAGCTTTCAGTTCACAGTTCACAGTTTTCAGTTGACGGTTTTCAGCCTCGGGAGAGAGGGAGGGCGCGATTGCCGGACTGTGGACTGTGGACTGTGGACTTCCTTGTGTCATCTGTCATCTGTCCTCTGTCCTCTGTCCTCTGTCCTCTGTC
>CAZDIQ010000244.1:0-2318 GCA_964505525.1 uncultured Acidimicrobiaceae bacterium
CCGCAGTCGCCCCTAGTTCCCGGGCAGCGGTCTGGATGTGTGCTGCGAGGTCGGTGAAGTCGAGCTTGAGACCGTGGGCATCGGCTTCCCACAGGTCCTTGCCACTGTCGACAATCACGAGCCCGGGACGAAGGTCGATCAGCAGTGGGAAGCCCGCATCGTTGGCGAGCCCCGCTGCGACAGTGACCAGGTCACACTGCTGCGCCGACGACGCCGTGCGGTAACACGCCATGGCGCTGAAGACCGCCTGCCAGTTGGCTGTCCCGCTCCCCTCGCCGAGCACGTCGCCAGGCACCAGGTCGACCTCGTTGCCATCGGGATCGGCGTGGCGCACCCCGTATGGACCGAAAGCCTCACCAAGGTTCGCCTGCTCGACCGCGGCTGATGGCCGCACAACATCGAGGTGGATGCGGTTTCGAAGTGGTCTCGGTTCCGTCGACTCCCGGATCCGTATCGCGGGATCGCGCCGCAACGGATCCACCAAGCCTCTGTCCTCGCCGGGTGCGTAGTCCAGAGCACGCTGCCAGAACGGCCCCACCGCAGACGGATCGGGGGATTCGAACACGACGCTCAGGTTCTGAAGCACCGCAGGGTCAGCGACAAGCCCGAGATCCCGGGCTGCCGCCGACACCCGATCGGCGTGCTCAGCTGAGTCGATCCGCATCCGCACACCTGTCGGACGCACGTCGACCGCGATATCACCCGACAGATCCACGACGCGACGAGCGAGGGCAGCCCCCTCGATCAGCGACGGCGCGTCGAACCATGCCGTCGCAACACCATCGATCACCCGCCAATCCGTCCCGATCTCCGCCATACCGCCACCGTAGTACCCGTTCCACCCGATCTCCACGGTGTATCCGCGTACCCTGGGTTCGGCGGGTACAAAAATGTGGTTCACCAGCCCACAGAACGAAGCACCGCCTTTCTGTGGGCTGGGGACCTACAAAAATGTACCCGCAGAACCCAGGGTACGCGAGCACATCGCCGTCAGGGGAAGGCTTCGGTGAGGCAGGTTTGGTACTGGTAGGGATGCAGCTCGCTGGCTCGGCTCAGGTCCGTGGGAGAGCCCGATCCCACGTCGATTCCGGCCCGTCGTAGACATTGTCTGACGACCTCGTACTGATCGTCCCCCCGGCCGACACGTGCGATCTGGTCGGCCCAGGCGGTCTGGATCTCGTTGATTTCGGCCTCGCACGCATCGAAATCCGCCGCGAAGCGTTCCATCTTCTCGTTCATCTGGTTCTGCGGATCGTGGAAGTCGAAGGCGAACGAATCACCTCGATAGGTCGCTGACCCTTCGACGCCCAAGGCGTCCTCGATGCAGCGGACCATATGCAGAGCGGCTCGCTCGAGTTCGGCGTATGAGACCTCGCCGTCGGACAGCACATCAGCCTCGATCGCCGACCGACCGGGGAACCCAGCCTTCCTATCGACCGGATCGGACTCCCGAGACACCAATGAACACCCCGACAACACGCAAAGCACCACTAACACGGGAATGAGCAATCCGCCTGTGGACCGAGCCCGGTGATACAAGCGACGACCTCGGAGCGCCGACACTGCTCGCACTATCGGTCTTTGAGTTGGTCAGCGATCGGTTCGCGGGCTCCGAGGGTCCATGGCAGCGGGGCGGCTATGAGGGCGAGGAGTACACCTGATCCGACGGATCGGAGCACGATGGACCATTGATCGGCACCGATCGAACTGCGCGATACAGCGACAGCCACGGCGATTCCCCATAGGGTGCCGAGTGTGGCTCCGACGACGAGTGGGACGGCTGCTTCTATGGATCCGATGATGGTGAGCCCCGATGATCGGGTTCCCAGTGCCCGGTAGAGCCCGATGTCGGCGCGGCGGAACCATGCCATCACCCACACGGTGAGTGCGATCACCGAGCCCGCGACGACCCATCCGTACCTGGCTGGGCGGTTTGCGAGTTCGGCGACGGGGTCCCGGGAGAACTCGTCGAGGCGGATGAGTGGTACGGCTATGGCGTCGTCGACACCGGCGAAGATCGCGGATGCGGACTCGATGCGTCCGGTTGTGATCCCGGGTTCGTACTCGATCCAGCATTGGGCTGCGAGTCCTGTTGGTGCCATGGTTGTCATGATCCATCTGCTGGCCTGGGGGTCACGCAGTTCGGTGTCAACGACACTGTCCACGACCTGGAGATGGCCGTCGATGCCGAGGATCATCCCCGGAGACAACCCGAGTTCGTCCGCCGCGGCTTCCCCGATGATCCATCCAGAACCATCCGCCTCGGTCCCTGTGACTTGGCTGGTGGCGATCACCTCCCAGAGTCCGGTTGTTCCGGC
>CAZDIQ010000245.1:0-2317 GCA_964505525.1 uncultured Acidimicrobiaceae bacterium
CCGCAGTCGCCCCTAGTTCCCGGGCAGCGGTCTGGATGTGTGCTGCGAGGTCGGTAAAGTCGAGCTTGAGACCGTGGGCATCGGCTTCCCACAAGTCCTTACCACTGTCGACAATCACGAGCCCGGGACGAAGGTCGATCAGCAACGGGAACCCCGCGTCGTGGGCGAGCCCCGCTGCGGCGGTGACCAGGTCACGCTGCTGCGCCGACGAGGTCGTGCGGTAGCACGCCATGGCGCTGAAGACCGCCTGCCAGTCGGCTGTCCCGCTCCCCTCCCCGAGTACGTCGCCAGGCACCAGGTCGACCTCGTTGCCATCGGGATCGGCGTGGCGCACCCCGTATGGACCGAAAGCCTCACCAAGGTTCGCCTGCTCGACCGCGGCTGATGGCCGCACAACATCGAGGTGGATGCGGTTTCGAAGTGGTCTCGGTTCCGTCGACTCCCGGATCCGTATCGCGGGATCGCGCCGCAACGGATCCACCAAGCCTCTGTCCTCGCCGGGTGCGTAGTCCAGAGCACGCTGCCAGAACGGCCCCACCGCAGACGGATCGGGGGATTCGAACACGACGCTCAGGTTCTGAAGCACCGCAGGGTCAGCGACAAGCCCGAGATCCCGGGCTGCCGCCGACACCCGATCGGCGTGCTCAGCTGAGTCGATCCGCATCCGCACACCTGTCGGACGCACGTCGACCGCGATATCACCCGACAGATCCACGACGCGACGAGCGAGGGCAGCCCCCTCGATCAGCGACGGCGCGTCGAACCATGCCGTCGCAACACCATCGATCACCCGCCAATCCGTCCCGATCTCCGCCATACCGCCACCGTAGTACCCGTTCCACCCGATCTCCACGGTGTATCCGCGTACCCTGGGTTCTGCGGGTACATTTTTGTAGGTCCCCAGCCCACAGAAAGGCGGTGCTTCGTTCTGTGGGCTGGGGAGTACATATATGTACCCGCCGAACCCAGGGTACGCGAGCACATCGCCGTCAGGGGAAGGCTTCGGTGAGGCAGGTTTGGTACTGGTAGGGATGCAGCTCGCTGGCTCGGCTCAGGTCCGTGGGAGAGCCCGATCCCACGTCGATTCCGGCCCGTCGTAGACATTGTCTGACGACCTCGTACTGATCGTCCCCCCGGCCGACACGTGCGATCTGGTCGGCCCAGGCGGTCTGGATCTCGTTGATTTCGGCCTCGCACGCATCGAAATCCGCCGCGAAGCGTTCCATCTTCTCGTTCATCTGGTTCTGCGGATCGTGGAAGTCGAAGGCGAACGAATCACCTCGATAGGTCGCTGACCCTTCGACGCCCAAGGCGTCCTCGATGCAGCGGACCATATGCAGAGCGGCTCGCTCGAGTTCGGCGTATGAGACCTCGCCGTCGGACAGCACATCAGCCTCGATCGCCGACCGATCGGGGAACCCAGCGTTCCGATCGACCGGATCGGACTCTGAAGACACCAGTGAACACCCCGACATTGCGCACAGCAGCACCAATACGGGAATGAGCAATCCGCCTGTGGACCGCGACCGGTGATACGTGCGCCGACCTCGGAGCGCCGACACTGCTCGCACTATCGGTCTTTGAGTTGGTCGGCGATGGGCTCGCGGGCTCCGAGGGTCCATGGCAGCGGTGCGGCTATGAGGGCGAGGAGTACGCCGGATCCGACGGATCGGAGCACGATGGACCATTGATCGGCACCGATCGAACTGCGCGATACAGCGACAGCCACGGCGACTCCCCATAGGGTGCCGAGTGTGGCTCCGATGGTGAGAGGGACGGCTGCTTCTATGGATCCGATGATGGTGAGTCCGGATGATCGGGTTCCCAGTGCCCGGTAAAGCCCGATGTCGGCGCGACGGAACCAAGCCATCACCCACACAGTGAGTGCGATTACCGAGCCCGCGACGACCCATCCGTACCTGGCCGGGCGGTTCGCCAGTTCAGCCACGGGGTCCCGGGAGAACTCGTCGAGACGGATCAGCGGTACGGCGATGGCGTCCTTGACACCGGCGAAGATCGCGGATGCGGTCTCGATGCGTCCGGTTGAGACCCCTACATCGAACTCGATCCAGCATTGGGCTGCGAGTCCTGTTGGGGCCATGGTTGTCATGATCCATCTGCTGGCCTGTGGGTCACGCAGTTCGGTGTCAACGACACTGTCCACGTCCTGGAGATGGCCGTCGATGCCGAGCATCATCCCGGGAGACAACCCGAGTTCGTCCGCCGCGGCTTCCCCGATGATCCATCCCGAACCGTCCGCCCCGGTCCCTGTGACTTGGCTGGTGGCGATCACCTCCCAGAGTCCGGTTGTTCCGGC
>CAZDIQ010000246.1:0-2310 GCA_964505525.1 uncultured Acidimicrobiaceae bacterium
TCCGAGGTGACTTCCGAGATGTTCGGCCACTCGGGGAGTTTGGCGTCCCAGCCGTCGGGCTTGATGTCGAAGTGGCGTGCGAGCACCGCGGCGTACACGCGGGCCTTGTAGTCACCGAACCCGGGCATTGCCTTGATGCGTTTGAGGAACTCCTTGTTGTCCTCCACGCCGTCCCACAATCCCGACACGTCCCCGCCGTAGGTGTCGACGATGTATCCGGCGACTGCCTGGGTCCGCTTCGCCATGTTGGCCGGAAATCGGTGGATGGCAGGGACGGTCTTGAACACGTCCTCGAGTTCCTGTGGATCCATCGATGCGATGGTGGCGGCGTCGATCGGTTTGCCGATGCGTTCGGCAAGGACCGCCGGGCCCGCGAATGCCTTCTCGACCGGGACCTGCTGGTACAGCGTCATCCCGACGAGAAGTGCGAAATCGTTGTCGGCCAGCAGGGCGTTGGCCTCGGGTGCGTCGGTGAAGTGGATCTCAGGCATACCGCGAACTTACCAGTTCGCGTAACCGTGCAAGCCGCTGGGGTGCAGCCGATCGAAGGCGCGCGAAGACAGAATGCCTACGTGCATTCGCTCTCACCCGAGTTCGATTGGGCGGTAACACCGTCAGCGAGGACCTGTTGGACCTTCGCACGGATGCGGTTCACGTTCGGGATCGGGTAGTGCGCAGGCGTTCGTCCCGAGTTGTACGTCGGGGGTACGAAACCCACGGTTGCGATCTTGTTCATGTCGATCTTGCCCGCCGCCCACACGAGGTCCGGGAGTGAATCGATCGGGATGTCGGTGGTCACCGAGTTCTTCATCACATCGAGCAGCGTCGGGAAGGCACGGATCAATTCAAATTTGTCGGTCTGGGCGACGGCAGCGCGCACGAGACACCGCTGGCGGCGCATCCGGTGATAGTCCGATGATCCTCTCCGCCACCTCGAATAGGCGAGGGCCTCGGATCCGTCGAGGTGGTTCATCCCGGGCTCGACACGCACGGTCGCCTTCGGGGCACCTTCTCGGGGAGCCGAGACCGTGACGTGGTACGGCTCCTTGACGAGGACATCCACACCGCCGATGGCATCGATCAGATCGACGAACCCGCCCATGTCCACCATCACGAAGTAGTCGATCTGGAGATCGAGCAGGTTCGCGATGATCTCCTTGAGCGCCGACAGACCGGGGTCGGGTGAGAACGGATACGTCGTGTGCCAGTCGTTGGTGTACTGGTGGACCTCGTTGAGAAGCGTCGGCCAACACTTGCACGACTCGAATTTCGGTTCGTCGGGGATGAGGTCGCCGTCGATGTCGACCCAGAGGTCCGGGAACCCGTCAAGGTCGGCATCGGTCAGGTCCACCTCGACGATCTTCTCCTCGAGGTCGACGAACGACTTCTCGAAGCGTGTCGGCAGGGGGACCATCTTGAGGTTCCTCGGCAGGCCGAAGAGCGCGGCCTGGCCCGTCTTGAGATCGATGGTCGCGATGTTCATGGAATCGGTGCGAAGACCCTCGCGTCCGGGTCCCGCGTCGCCCCCGACGAGCAGGATCGTGAGCCGGTCCTTGTCGAGAGGATCCTCGGCCGGGATATACGGTGCTGCGGTGACGACCGAATTGACGATGTCAGAGAACGCCTGGACCGCTTCGGGGTCGCCGAGTCCTGGTGTGAAGATCGCACTCCTCGGCTTGTCGCGGTAGGTGTATCGCTTGATCCGCGGGGCGAACGGGGTGCGGCCCGTCGTGTCGTCCTCCAGGAGAGGGAGGTAGACGAACGCCTCGGAGTTGGACGGTGGAGAGCTGCCGAAGGTGGATTCGAGCGCCGTGATCGACCGCGTCCCGTAGTCCCATGCAATCACATGGGGGATCGCCACCACGAGAAGGACGAGCGTCACCGGGATTGCAAGCCAGGCGCGCTCACCCTGGGACGATGTGATCATGAACGCGTCGACAACCGCAGCGATGCGCCAAACGAGTAGCACCGCGTCGAGAACCAGGAGCCCTGTGAGGAACGAGGGGCGCACGAGCAGATCGGCCATGCCGAGCGTGCCGCGGTCCACGAAGAGGAAGGTTCCCGCGACGAGGAGGAGGGTCGGGAGGAAGAAGATGAGGGCGCGCAAGGGTCTGCGTGCGAACAGCTGCCCAGCACCAGGAACAACTGCCGACAGCAAGGCTGCTGCAATCGATCTCACCCCGACCACCTTGTGCTCGTGTCGCCCCGCACCAGCGAGGCCGGCACCTTCAGGTTACCGACGACCAAGAATTGGCAATGAGATCACAGTTGACAGTTTTCAGTTTTCAGTTCTCAGTTCTCAGTCTTCAG
>CAZDIQ010000247.1:0-2305 GCA_964505525.1 uncultured Acidimicrobiaceae bacterium
TCAGTCGTCGCCGTGGGTGTGGGTCGGGTCGGATTCGGTGTGGATGATGCGTTCGCGGTGGGCGTGGCGTCCTGGCAGGTGGGCATGCCCCGGGTCGTCGATGAAGACGTTCTTTGCCTCGTCGACATGGAGAAGCGCTGGCCCGTAGGCGGCGAGCAGGTTCTCGGGGGTCAACACCGCCTCGGGTGTCCCGGACGCGACGACCCGACCCGACAGCAGCAGGACGTGGTCCGCGAACTGGGCTTCTGATAGGTCGTGGGTGGTCATCACCACAGTGCACCCTCGTTGGGTCTCCTCGTGGATCACCTCATCGATCGCCTGTGCGGTTGGCAGATCGATGCCGGTGAGCGGTTCGTCAAGAAGCAATATGTCGTGCTCCTGGGCGAGCCCCTGGGCGACGAAGGCCCGTTGTCGCTGACCCCCGGACAGCGCGTGCAGACGCTCTCCGCTGATGTCGGTGATGTCCATCCGTCCCATTGCCGCGGAGACGGCCACGCGATCCGTGTCGTCCAACCGACTGAATTTGCCTGCGGTTGCGTACCGACCCATGGTCACCACCTCGCCGACCGATATCGGGAGCGACTCGTTGACCTTCGTCGATTGGAGGACGTACGCCACCCGGCCGGTCGAACCATCACCGATGGTGACCTCGATCGACCCCGAGATCGGTTCGACGAGTCCTGCGATGGCATTGAGCAGTGTCGACTTCCCCGAACCGTTCGGACCGATGATCGCAGTGACCTGTCCCGGGTTGATCGTGAACGACGACCTATCGACCGCGACCTTGCCGCCGTAAGCCAGAACGATGTCGGTGGCAACGATTGTGGGGGACGTCATGCGCACCTCGCGCAGAGACCCTCGATCTCGAGCGCATGGTTCGTCGGTTTGAATGCGATCTCGGATGAAATGGCTACCACGAGTGCGTCCACCTGCGCCTCATAGGATTCGGGCACGTCGACATCCTCGACCTGCCCGCAGTCGATGCACACGAGGTGGTGATGGTGCCCCGTCAACCACTCGGCCAACTCATACCGGGCGAGGCTCTTCGTCGCGAAGTGAGGTACGACGACTGCCGACTCCTCAAGCACGGCGAGTGTCCGGTACAGCGTCGAGAGGGGGAGGGTGGCGTTCAGGTCGTCATGGAGCTCCGACGCCGACCTTGGTCCATTTGCGTTGGCGAGCGCCTCGACGACCACCCGGCGACCCGTGGTGTAGCGAACATCGTTGGATCCCAGTCGTGCCTCTATCTGTCTGTGGATGCCTGCGTTTGTCATTGCGCTGCCTGTTCGGTAGTGTTCCTTGGATGATAACGATTCTCATTCTAGGAATGACGCGAATGAAACCGCAACTGATGATCGGAGCCGTGTAATGGACTGGCTGCTTGAACCATTCGAGATGGCGGTCCACCAGCGGGCACTCCTTGGAGGTTCGCTCGCAGCCATTGCATTGGCCCTCGTCGGAACGTGGGTGGTCATCCGGGGGATGACGTTTCTCGGCGATGCGCTCGCCCACGGCATCCTCCCGGGGATCGGGCTTGCCATCCTGTTCGACTTCAATGTTGTGCTAGGCGCGCTCGTCGCCGCTGGCGTGATGCTGTTCGGGATCAGTCTCGTCCACCGTCAGACGGCGTTCTCGGAGGACACGAGCATCGGTTTGCTCTTCGTCGGGATGCTGAGCCTCGGTGTGATTCTCGTGGCACAAACCGGATCCGATGAGCACGACGTCACCGAGATCCTGTTCGGCGAGGCCTTGGGGGTCACCCGAGGTGACATCGTCGTTCTTGCGGTTCTCCTCGCGGTCGTTGTCATCGCGTCGCTTGTGCTCTATCGCCCCTTCCTCGTGTTGTCCTTCAATGAACAGAAGGCCAGACTCCTCGGGATGCATCCCCGCATCGCCCACGGGGCGCTCCTCGTCCTCATCACCATCGCGATCGTCGGTTCGTTCCGCACGGTCGGAACCCTCCTCGTGTTCGGGATGTTGGTCGGCCCTCCTGCTTGTGCGTCACTCGTGGTTCGGCGTGTCCCGGCGATCATGATGGTCGCATGCGTTACCGGCGTCCTGTCGGTCGCCGTCGGGCTGATTGTGAGCTACCACTTCGACACGACCGCGTCGGCCACGATCGCCCTCACGCCGATCGTGCTGTTCTTCATCGGGCTCGGGTTGCGATCGCTTCGGGAACGGGTGGCCACATCGCCGGTCGCTCCGCCCGTGTGAACGACGTCGTCGTCGATGAAGGCGCGCACCGTCGCGGTGGTATCGTTCGATGACATTCCACGGGAGAGAATCATGCGTAAGACAGCGTTCA
>CAZDIQ010000248.1:0-2292 GCA_964505525.1 uncultured Acidimicrobiaceae bacterium
GAGCCGAGCTGCTCCCGGGCATCGACCGCATCGAAGAGGCTTTCAACCGTCGGAGGACCGAACCCGATAAGGCCGAACAGTTCCTCCAGGAGTTTGCAGGCTTGTCCCTGGAGCGGTGGCGGGCCAAGGATGCCTCGACCTTCTGCCACGAAGTAGTGGAACGTTGGGGTGAAGACGCACTCGCCAAGGTCTGGGACGACCCTACGTACATGCCGACGCTCGCCGAGTTCAACGACCCCATCGGATGGAACGCACGAGTGCTCCTCGACGAGTCGGCTCTGGGTGACGAGTAGGTCGGCGTCCGATCTACCGTCATCACAAGATCACCGGCGCACGAGGAGTCAGCCCTGATGTCAGTCCCGATAGGTCAACCGATCCCGGACTTCGAATTGCGAGACCAGCAACGCAATGCGGTTTCGAAAGAGTCGCTCAAGGGGCGCAACACCGTCATCGTCTTCATTCCGTTCCCTTTCACGGGGACGTGTGAAGGGGAGCTCTGCGATCTCAGGGACCGCATGTCCGAGTTCGAGAAACTTGATGCCAATGTCGTCGCGATCACGTGCGACACGGTTCCCGCGAACAATGCGTGGGCGGATCTCAACAACGTCACCTATCCCGTGCTGAGCGATTTCTGGCCACACGGTGCCGTGTCGAGCGAGTTCGGTGTGTTCAATGAGGCACTCGGTTGTGCCGATCGGGCGACGTTCGTCGTCGATGCCGACGGCACCGTTCGCGATGTCGTCGAGAGCAGCGGGCTCGGTGTCGCTCGCGAATCGGACCACTACGTGGCAGCGCTCGAGGCCCTCTCCGGTCTCACGTAGGACGTCCGAAACCCGCGTCCGAATGCGAGGCGTGGACCAAACCTCCTAACATTGGGCTCCCCCCAACCGACCACCGAGTATCACGACGTGACCGCGCGATGACAGATGGCTTGACTGATCATCACTCCGAGCTTCCGCGCGGAGATTCTCCCATCACGAGCGGTGTGGGAAAGCGACAGAACAAGTGGCTTCGCTCGATCCTCGTCTTTGCACTGCTCTACCTGTTCCTCATCGGCATCAAACTGCTCGAGTCCGGAGTCCTCGGTCTCGGTGACGACACGGCCGGTGGGCTGTTCGACAACATCTCCAATCCGATTGCCGCCCTGTGCGTCGGCATACTCGCGACAGTCCTGGTGCAGTCGTCATCGGTGACGACGGCAACCATCGTCGCTCTCGTCAGCACCGGCCAGCTCCCCATCGAGACAGCGGTGCCAATGGTCATGGGCGCCAACGTCGGGACGACGATCACAAGCACGCTTGTCGCGCTGACGCATGCACGCCAATCCGAGGACTTCCAGCGTGCTCTTGCGGCAGCAACCATGCACGACTTCTTCAATCTGATCGCCGTCGCCATCCTGCTGCCGCTTGAAATCGCAACAGGATTCCTTCAGCGCACGGCCACCTGGATTGCTGACATCCTCCCCGGTGGCTCAGACGCAACATTCGATTCACCGATCGAATCGGCCGTTGAATGGGGTGCCGAATTCTTTACGGACGTCATCGGGTTCCTCGCGCCGAACGACACCACCGGATATGTTGCGTACATCCTCGTCGGCCTCGGCGTCATCTTCATCACGCTCACCTTCATCACGAAGAGCATGAAGACGCTCATCGAGGACCGCATCGAACGTTCGGTGAACGCCTCACTCGAGAAGTCTGGCCTCGTCGGCATGGGTGTCGGCATGATCGTGACGTTGGCCGTCCAGTCATCTTCGATAACTACGTCGATCATCGTCCCCTTGGTCGCGTCCGGCCTGTTGCTCGTCCGCAATGCGTATCCCATCACGCTCGGCGCCAACGTCGGAACCACCATTACCGCTTTCATTGCAGCGTTGGCGACGAACTCGACCGCGGCCATGAGCATCGCAATCGTGCACCTACTGTTCAACGTGGTCGGGATTTCCATCATCTACCCGTGGAACAAGATCCGGTACGTGCCTGTGATCCTTGCCGAGAAACTCGCCGAGATCGCGGTGACCCGCAAGTGGGTTGCTGTCGGCTACACCGTCACTGTCTTCATCATCGTCCCACTCGTCGGTATTTTGTTATTGAGCTAGGAGGAACCCCATGGTTCTGGAATTCTTCAAGTCGAACTCACATTCAGGTCTCGATGGCGTCCAGGAGACTCTGGTACAGATGTTGAACGACGGCCACGAGGTCTACGTCACGTCGGTAGGCGCCCTGTTCGGCGGAGGGAAATCAAAGGAGACCAAGCGCGAGGTCCAGACGACCGACCGTGAGATCAATGAGG
>CAZDIQ010000249.1:0-2292 GCA_964505525.1 uncultured Acidimicrobiaceae bacterium
CCTCATTGATCTCACGGTCGGTCGTCTGGACCTCGCGCTTGGTCTCCTTTGATTTTCCTCCGCCGAACAGGGCGCCGACCGACGTGACATACACCTCGTGGCCATCGTTCAACATCTGTACCAGGGTCTCCTGCACGCCATCGAGACCTGAATGTGAGTTCGACTTGAAGAATTCCAGAACCATGTGGTTCCTCCTAGCTCAGTAACAAGATACCGATGAGTGGGACGATGATGAAGACAGTGACGGTGTAGCCGACGGCAACCCACTTGCGGGCCACCGCTATCTCGGCGAGTTTCTCGGCAAGGATCACCGGTACGTACCGGACCTTGTTCCACGGGTAGATGATGGTGATCCCGACCACGTTGAACAGCAGGTGCACGATCGCGATGGCCATGGCGGCTGATGAGTTCGTCGCCAACGCTGCAATGAAGGCGGTAATGGTGGTTCCGACGTTTGCCCCGAGCGTGATGGGATACGCGTTGCGGATGAGCAACAGGCCGGACGCAACCAAGGGGACGATGATCGACGTGGTAATCGACGATGACTGGACGGCGAATGTCACGATCATCCCGACACCCATACCGACGAGGCCAGACTTCTCGAGTGAAGCGTTCACCGAACGTTCGATGCGGTCCTCGATCAGCGTTTTCATGCTCTTTGTGATGTACGTGAGCGTGATGAAGATGACGCCGAGGCCGACGACGATGAAAGCGATGTATGCGGTGGTGTCGTTCGACAGGACGAACCCGACGATGTCCGTGAAGAACTCGGCACCCCACTCCACGGCAGATTCGATCGGTGAATCGAAAGTGGCGTCCGATCCACCGGGGAGGATGTCAGCGAGCCAGGTGGCCGTCTTCTGAAGGAAGCCTGTCGCGATTTCAAGCGGCAGCAGGATGGCGACGGTGATCAGATTGAAGAAATCGTGCATGGTTGCGGCCGCAAGAGCACGCTGGAAGTCCTCGGATTGGCGTGCATGCGTCAGCGCCACAAGCGTGCTTGTGATGGTCGTCCCGACGTTGGCACCCATGACCATGGGCACCGCTGTCTCGATGGGAAGCTGGCCGGTGCTGACGAGAGCGACGATGGTTGCCGTCGTCACAGACGACGATTGCACCAGGACTGTCGCGAGTATCCCGACGCACAGAGCGGCAATCGGATTGGAGATGTTGTCGAACAGCCCCCCGGCCGTGTCATCACCGAGGCCCAGGACACCTGACTCGAGAAGCTTGATGCCGATGAGGAACAGATAGAGCAGCGCAAAGACGAGGACCGACCGAAGCCTCTTGTTCTGTCGCTTTCCCACGCCGCTCGTGATGGGAGAGTCTCCGCGCGGAAGCTCGGAATGATGATCAGTCAAGCCATCTGTCATCGCGCGGTCACGTCGTAATACTCGGTGGTCGGTTGGGGGGAGCCCGATGTTAGGAGTGTTGGTCCACGCCTCGCATTCGGACGCGGGCTTCGGACGTGCTAGGTGAGACCGGAGAGGGCCTCAAGCGCTGCCACGTAGTGGTCCGATTCGCGGGCGACACCGAGCCCGCTGCTCTCGACGACATCGCGAACGTTGCCGTCGGCATCGACGACGAACGTCGCCCGGTTGGCACAACCGAGTGCCTCGTTGAACACACCGAACGCGCTGGACACCGCACCATGTGGCCAGAAATCGCTCAATACGGGATAGGTGACGTTGTTGAGATCCGCCCACGCATTGTTCGCGGGAACCGTGTCGCACGTGATCGCGACGACATTGGCATCAAGTTTCTCGAACTCGGACATGCGGTCCCTGAGATCGCAGAGCTCCCCTTCACACGTCCCCGTGAAAGGGAACGGAATGAAGACGATGACGGTGTTGCGCCCCTTGAGCGACTCTTTCGAAACCGCATTGCGCTGCTGGTCTCGCAATTCGAAGTCCGGGATCGGTTGACCTATCAGGACTGACATCAGGGCTGACTCCTCGTGCGCCGGTGATCCTGTGATGACGGTAGATCGGGTGTCGAGCTAGTCGTCACCCAGGGCCGACTCGTCGAGGAGCACGCGTGCGTTCCATCCGATCGGGTCGTTGAACTCGGCAAGGGTTGGCATGTACGTAGGGTCGTCCCAGACCTTGGCGAGTGCGTCTTCGCCCCAACGTTCCACTACTTCGTGGCAGAAGGTCGAGGCATCCTTGGCTCGCCACCGCTCCAGCGACAAGCCCGCAAACTCCTGGAGGAACTGTTCCGCCTTGTCGGGTTCGGTTCTCCGACGGTTGAAAGCCTCTTCGATGCGGTCGATGCCCGGGAGCAGCTCGGCTC
>CAZDIQ010000250.1:0-2251 GCA_964505525.1 uncultured Acidimicrobiaceae bacterium
CACCCTTGTGATTCAGACGTAGGGGTGCGATACACTTGATTGATGTCCGAATCCCCGCTGTTTGAGCACCTGAATCCGACCCAGCGCGAGGCTGTGGCGGCAACCGAGGGCCCGGTCCTCGTCATCGCGGGAGCGGGTTCCGGCAAGACGCGCGTCCTTACCTATCGGATTGCGCACCTCGTTCGTGACCTTGGTGTGTCGCCGTACGAGATCCTCGCCATCACCTTCACGAACAAGGCCGCTCGAGAGATGAAGGAGCGCGTTGCCGAACTCGTCGGACCAGTAGCCAAGAACATGTGGGTGTCGACATTCCACTCCGCATGCGTGCGCATCCTGAGGCAGGACATCCATCGGCTCGGGTACCGCTCATCGTTCTCCATATACGACGAGGCCGATGCGAACCGTTTGATCGCGATGTGCATCAAGGATCTCGACATCGACAGCAAACGCTTCCCGCCGCGACAGATCAAAGCGGCCATCTCGAAGGCGAAGAACGAGCTTGTCGACTACGAGACATACGCCTCCCAGGACTCGGGTTTCTACCACGACAAGGTCGCCGACATCTATCGGCTGTACCAACAGCGCCTGGTCGAGGCATCGGCGCTTGACTTCGACGACATCCTGACGCTGACGGTCGAAATGCTCCAGGCGTTCCCCGACGCCCTCGACAGATGGCAGACGAAGTTCCGGTACATCCTCGTCGACGAGTATCAGGACACGAACCACGCCCAATACATGCTTGTCAAGATGCTCGCCGCCAAACACGGCAACGTGTGCGTGGTGGGGGACTCGGACCAGTCGATCTATGCGTTTCGTGGTGCGGACATGCGCAACATCATGGCCTTCGAGAAGGACTACCCGGATGCCAGACTCGTCGTCCTCGAGCAGAACTATCGCTCGACCCAGACGATTCTCGATGCGGCGAACGCCGTCATCTCGAACAACGCGACACGCCAACCCAAGAAGCTCTGGACCGACGAAGGGTCAGGCGAACAGATCGTCGTGTTCGAAGGTCAGGACGAACACGAGGAGGCCGCCTATATCGCCGAGGAGATTGCACGCCTCTCCGACGAAGGGCTTGCGCTGAGTGACATCGCCGTGTTCTACCGAACGAATGCACAGTCCCGTGTGATCGAGGAGCTCTTTGTCCGGTTCGGCGTGACGTATCAGGTCGTCGGTGGTTTGAAGTACTACGACCGTCGTGAGGTCAAGGACGCCCTCGCGTATCTGAGAGCCGTCGTGAACCCCGATGATCAGGTGGCGATCAAGAGGATCATCAACGCGCCGCGTCGGTCGATCGGTGATACGAGTGTGGCGCACGTCGATCGGTTTGCTGACAAGCACGGCATCGGGTTCATGGATGCACTGCGCCGGGTCGGCGAAATCGGCCAGCTGACGCCAAGGGCACAGAAGGCCATGCTCGAGTTCGTTGCGCTCCTTGACATCGTCGCCACCAAGGCGGCGAACGGTCCCGAGGCTGCGGTCGATTCGGTCCTTCACGACACCGGGTATCTCGATTGGGTCCGATCGGAACGCACGATCGAGGCGATGGGTCGCGAGGAGAACCTCAAGGAGCTACTCAGCGCTGCGGCGGAGTTCGAGGAGACCGGTCCGGCATCGATGGGTCCGGACGATTGGGCCGCGCTCGACGGGACTGGCAAGCTGCAGATGTTCCTCGAGGCCATCAGTCTCATCGCCGACGCGGACGCTGACATCGAGGCGTCGAACGTCACGCTGATGACGATGCACAACGCTAAGGGGCTCGAGTTCCCTGCAGTCTTCGTTACGGGTCTCGAGGACGGGGTGTTCCCGCACATGCGGGCTCTCGGCGACCCGAAGGAACTCGAGGAGGAGCGTCGGCTTTGCTATGTGGGCCTCACGAGGGCCGAGGACCGCCTGTATCTGACACGTGCGTGGAGTCGAAACCTGTGGGGTCAGAACAACTTCAACGGCCCGAGCCGCTTCCTATCCGAGATCCCCGAGCACTTGACAACCAAGGCGAAGCGCGCCAGAAGGTCCGCAACCCTCGAATCCCACACCCGGGTGGCGACGGTTTCCGACTCCGACATCGAGCGGGGTGACCGTGTCAAGCACACGCATTGGGGTGAGGGCGTCGTGCGCGACATCGTCGGCGCAGGCGACCGTGCCGAAGCGGTGGTGGTCTTTGACGACCAGGGAACTAAACGCCTCCTCCTCGCCTGGGCACCCTTGCAGAAGGTATGACGATCGCTTCGCGATCGGGCTTTCAGCT
>CAZDIQ010000251.1:0-2240 GCA_964505525.1 uncultured Acidimicrobiaceae bacterium
AGCTACTCGATGGGCATTTCTCGGTTGCCTCGGCGGCCCTGGGTTGTTCCTTCGGCGAAGAGTTTTCCGGTTTGGGAGCTTGGGTATCGGAGTTGGGTGTGTTTGAGGAGCTCTCGATCGCTCAGCCTCCTCGATGAGCGGATCGCACGTCGTCTGTCCTTGCGAATCTCTTTGCGGGACATGACACTGCGGTACGACCGCCACTTGGCGCCGGCGAGCCCAGACCGTTTCGACACGGCGTAGATCCATACGGCCACCTCGGTGGCGAGCACGACCGGGATCAGGAGGATGCGCCACCTGAGACCGAGGTGGGTCATCAGCATCTCGATCCGGTTCCGCTCAAGGAGAAAGAACTTCTCAGCGGACATGGTCAGGTGATAGTCGTGAAGCACCGGGGGAGTGGGCACGTGCCAGATGTCATACCCCGCCCCTCGCAGGGTCCACGAGATCTCGACGTCCTCGTGATAGAGGAACCCGCCCTCGTACCAACCGCCGATGTGATCCAGAGCGCTCGTGCGGACGACGAACGCCGTCCCCTGGAGACCCTGCACCGATGACGGCTGTGTCGCCGCCGTGCTCATCGGCTCTCCGAGGTGTCGGTTGAACCCGAAACCCGCCGAATGCAGGGTCAACCCCTCTGCGTTGAGACCGGATCCGTCCATCAGGCCCACGGTGGGACAGGCTGCCCCGATGCCGTCCGAGGACGCGAGCTTGTCGACGCACGGACCGATCCAATCGCCGGTGACCACGCAATCGGCGTTCATCACCGCAAGGAACTCCGTGTCGATCGCCGCCCTGGCGAGGTTCACCCCTGCGGCGTATCCGCCGTTGTGGTCGGCTCGGATCACGCTGAGGTTTCCGAGCTCCTTGGCCAACTCGTGGGCGATGTCGGCCGTCCCGTCGGACGAGGCGTTGTCGACGATCACGATCGGTCCGTCGAAGGAGTCCCTGAGCGATCGCAGACAACGCTCGAGCACAAGGCCGTCGTCGTACGCGACGACGGCCGCAGCGACCTGGCCGGTCATCGTGTCTTTTCGGCCAGCAGCGTGACGAACAGCGAGGCAGAGAGCAACTGCAGCCCGAACACGGCGCCTGTGGCGGATGAGACGAGCGCACGGGTGGCGGTGAATTCGGGGCCGCCAGCCACCACCCATGTGATGATCGTGACCAGCAGCCAGATCCCACAGCCGACCGCGAGAATCGTGCCGAGGGTGGCGGCAATCGCCCGTGCCCTCGGTGACGTCACCTTGGTGATCTGGGGGGATACCGCGAATCCCATGCTCTGCCGATACGCCGCTCCTGCGATACCGAATGTGAGGAGCTGGAAACCGGCGAGCACACCGAGGGCGGCCACGATGAACGTGTGGACCGACAGCCCGAGGTAGCCCGTGCGCACAGGACCGCCTGCGAGCAGCACGGCAGCGACGAGCGACACGACCGTGAGGAACGCTCCGGGAACACCGAAGAGGAGCAGCGGTCGGTAGATGAGCACCAATCGAAGGATCCGCCCGAGGATCCTTGCGCCGTCCTGGAGCGGCTGGAGCTTCTTGTCACCGACCCTGGGCAGGTATTCGATGGGTACCGCTGCAGAGGACAGGTTCTGTTCCTTGACCTTGATCCCGATCTCGACCTCGATGTCGAAACCCTGGGCGTCGGTACCGAGCGCCTCGAACGCCTCCCTGCGGAATCCGTATAACCCACTCAGATGGTCCCCGGGACTGAGACCGTGGAGCGTCTGGAGGGTCCGCTCCATGACCTTGTTCCCGATGCGGTTGATTCTGGGTGTGTTCGTCGCGTCGATGGCTCGATCAGCCCGCACGTAGTCGTGATCCTCGAGGAGGCCGACCATCTCGGGTACGACGGATGCGGGATAGGTGGCGTCTGCGTCCATGAACACCACGAACTCGCCGTGAGACGCCCTGAAACCGGTTCTGAGGCCTGCACCCTTGCCACGGTTGACCTGGTGGCGGACAACGACACATCCGGCGTCACGGGCGACCTGAGCCGTTTCGTCGGTGCTTGCGTCGTCCACAACCACGATCTCGGCATCGGGCACGTGCGTGCGGATGTCATTGACCACGATCGGAATCGCCTCCGCCTCGTTGTACGCAGGAAGAATGATCGACACGCGAGGACTCTCCCGCCGGTCGTGCGGCGCACGCTCAGTCACAATGTCGGTCTCAGAAGGCACAAATGACACGATAACGGACAGAGGACAGCTGACAGAGGACAGATGACAG
>CAZDIQ010000252.1:0-2235 GCA_964505525.1 uncultured Acidimicrobiaceae bacterium
ACCAACTGTCCGATGACATCATCGTCATCGACCACGGGAGGGAGATCGCCCACGGCACAGCCGACGAACTCAAGAGTCAGGTCGGCGGCGAACGGATCGAGGTGACGGTCGCCACAGGCGCCGATGTGCACGACGCTGCGGCCCGTCTCCAACAGTTCGCTGTGGGCGAAATCCACGTCGACGAACGCACGCGATCCGCTGTGGCCCCCATAACGGGTGGGGCAGAGACGCTGATGCGGGCGCTCAGGGCGCTTGACGCCGACGGCATCGAGATCAGCGATGTCGGGTTGCGCCGTCCGACGCTCGATGACGTCTTCCTGACCCTCACGGGCCACGCTGCGGAGGAATCGACGACCGACGACGAGTCGGCCGGTACCGAGAGCGGAGGATCGTGATGGAGCGACTCAAATACGCCTTCATGGACGGCTCGGTCATCGCAAAGCGCAATCTGATCAAGATCAAGCGTGTCCCCGAGGTGCTGGTCTTCGTCCTGATCTCACCGATCATGTTCGTCCTGCTGTTCGTCTACGTGCTCGGTGGTGCGATCGTGATCCCCGGCGGTTCCTACCGGGAGTTCCTCATGGGAGGCATCTTCGCCCAGACCGTCGTATTCGGATCGACGTTCACCGGTGCCGGTCTTGCAGAAGACATCCAGAAGGGCATCATCAACCGCTTCCGATCGCTTCCGATGTCGCGATCGGCCGTCGTGTTCGGACGGACAGCGAGCGACGTCGCGTACAACCTGTTGTCCCTCATGGTGATGGCCGTGACGGGGCTTGTCGTCGGGTGGCGGATCCACGAGGGCATCGGCAACGCACTGCTCGGATTCGGTCTCCTGCTTCTCTTTGCCTATGCGTTCTCGTGGGTGATGGCACTCGTTGGGTTGTCCGTGCCGAGCGTCGAGGTGATCAACAACGCAGCGTTCATGGTGATCTTCCCGTTGACCTTCATCTCGAATGCGTTCGTCCCGACCGAGAGTCTGCCGCCGTTCCTCCAGACCATCGCAGAATGGAATCCGATCTCGTCGCTGACCCAGGCCGCAAGGGAGCTGTTCGGGAACATCCCGGCGGCCGCGCCCGAGCCGACGGCTTGGCCACTCCAGAACGCCGTTGTCTATACCTTGATCTGGGTGGTCCTGATCCTCGTGATCTTCATCCCGCTGTCGGTTCGCAAGTACAAGAAGATCGGTGCACGTTCCTGAACCGACAGCGTTACCTGCAGCTACGCTCGCAACGATGAATCCATACGACTCCCCCGTGGTGCTTGTCGGTGTGGGCGAGATCGGGGGCGTATTCGCCACGGCGCTCCTGAGGGCCGGACACCCGGTCGTACCGGTGACCCGCGCCACACCGATGTCCACGGTTGCTGACAGGTTTCCCGATCCCCGCCTTGTGCTTGTGACGGTCGGCGAGGAGGATCTCGACGCCGTACTGGCTTCGCTACCGGACTCATGGAAGAGCGGCGTCGCGCTCGTCCAGAACGAGTTGCTCCCTCGCAACTGGGAGCGACACGACATCGAAGACCCGACGGTTGCTGTCGTCTGGTTCGAAAAGAAGCCCGGGATCGACACGAACGTGATCATCGCGTCCCCCGTCGCCGGACCGAACGCATCACTGCTCGTGGAAGCACTCAACGGTTCGGGTATCGACGCGGTCGAGGTGTCCACCGACGGCATCGTGGAGGAGTTGGTGGCGAAGAATCTCTACATACTCGTCGCCAATGTCGCAGGGCTCGAGACAGGGGGAACGGTCGGCGAGCTGTGGGACGAACACAACCAGTTGGCGCAAAGTGTCGGAGACGAAGTCCTCAAGATCCAGGCGTACCTGGTCGGTCGCCCGATCGACACCAGCGCCGCATACGAAGTCATGATCGAAGCGTTCGACGCCGATCCGGGTCACGGCACAACAGGCCGTTCAGCACCTCGCAGACTCGCCCGTGCCCTTGAGCATGCCGCGACCGCGGGTATCGATGTTCCGGTGTTGACACGCATCGCGCAATCGCACGGTGTACCCATCCGCAATCCATGATGCATCCAGCCGTTGGGTCTCGACCCGAAGGGTCCTTACCTCACGACCAGCACCGGACACGGTGATCTTCTGACAAGCTTCGATCCTGTGGATCCGAGAAGACCTTTGTAGCCGCCGTGTCCGTGGGAGCCGACCACGATGGCCTCGGCACCGATCTCGCCCGCAAGGGCAATGATGTCAGCGGATGGTTCGTCGCCTTCGCGGACGA
>CAZDIQ010000253.1:0-2233 GCA_964505525.1 uncultured Acidimicrobiaceae bacterium
GGTCGTTGGCTATGTCTACCGTCGGGACGAGGGCGTCGACGAACGGGATCTCGCCGAGTGCGCCGTCGAGATTCTCGACCACGATCCTGTCCTGGGCCGTGGCGATGATGACTTCCCGCACGATGCCGATCTCCACACCGTTCGTGTCGACGACCTGACAGCCGACGAGATCCTCGGGCCACCATTCGTCATCAGGGAGCTCACGACGCTCACCCCACGGCATGGTGATCTGGACCGCCTTCAGACTGTCGGCACCCGAACGATCGGATATCTCGACGAACCGGATCCGCAGGTCGTCGCCCGATGCGCCGGCGGATTCGACGGTGAGGGATCGTGGCGGATCCTCGTCGGAAAGGAACACCGCACCGGGTGTCAACCGGGTGGCGGCGTCTGTGACAAGGCCGCGAATGACAACATCCCCACGGATACCGTGCGCTCGGCGCACATATCCGACGGGGATGCGATCCGTTTGGCCGTCGGCCATGTCAGTCGAGGAAGTCGACCTCAACGGAGAGGCCCTCTTCATCTCCTGCAGCATTGCCGACATTCCGGATTGCCCGCGCAACACGCCCACGCTTGCCGATCACTCGGCCCATGTCGCTCTTTGCGGTCCTGACCTCTGCAACGACGGCATCGGAGCCGTCGGGCACGATCTCAATCTTCACTTCGTCCTGGTTGTCGACGATTTCACCGACGACATACGTGACAACCTTCTCGACGATTTCGCCCTGGCTCATTCTTCTTCGTCCTTGACGATTGCTTCCGGTGTGGCTTCGTCGATTGATTCGTCGACGACGACATCAACGACAGCCGCTTCCGCCGCCGGTGCAGGCTTGTCAGCCTTCGCAGGCTTCTTCGCCTTCGTTGCCGGTTCAGGATCACCAACGGTGTGGATGTCACCCTTGGCCACCTTGAACTGCGTCCAGGCTCCCGAAATCTCAAGGAGTTTGCGTGCACGCTCGGTCGGCTCGGCACCGGTCTTGAGCCAATGCAGCGCTCGCTCGTTGTCGATTGTGACGACGGACGGCTCCTGGCGTGGGTCATACACACCCAACTGCTCGATGTACTTACCGTCGCGGGGCCTGCGTGAATCCATCACCACGACGCGGTACGTCGGCTGCTTCTTCTTGCCAAGCCGCGTCAGGCGGATCTTGGTTGCCATCTCTGGTCACCTCTTCTTGTTCGAACTTCTCGGTCTTGGCATACCCGGCATGTTGAGCCCGGGAATGGGGCTCCTACCGCCGGCCATCGCCTTCATCATCTTCTGCGCCTGCGAGAACTGCTTGAGGACCCCGTTGACGTCCTGTGGCCGGGTTCCCGACCCGATTGCGATTCGTCTCCTGCGACTACCCGAAATCATCTTCGGATTCCGTCGTTCCTCAGGGGTCATGGACCGAATGATTGCCTCTACGCGAGCGAGATGACTCTCGTCCACTTGGATGTCTTTCAGGGCCGAACCTGCGCCGGGAAGCATACCAACGAGCTGCTGCAAAGGACCCATCTTCCTGATCTGCTGGAACTGCACAAGGAAGTCTTCAAGGTCGAAGGTCTGGTCCATCATCTTGCTGGCGACCCGTTTCGCCTCGTCCTCGCTGTAGTTCTGCTCCGCCTTCTCGATGAGCGACATGACATCACCCATGCCGAGGATCCGTGACGCCATACGGTCGGGGTAGAAGGCGTCCAACCCGTCGATCGTTTCACCCGTACCGACGAACTTGATCGGAACCCCGGTGACTTCCCTCGCAGAAATGGCCGCTCCACCTCGGGCGTCACCGTCGATCTTGGTCAGGACGAGGCCCGTGAGGTTCGTGTATTCCGAGAACCCCCGTGCGACGTTCACGGCTTCCTGCCCGGTCATGGCGTCGACGACAAGCAGTGTTTCGTGGGGGTTCGCCACCTTTGCGATCGTGTCGAGTTCCTTCATGAGGTCGGCGTCGATCTGGAGACGACCGGCGGTATCGATGATCACCACGTTCGCCGACTGGTCCCGTGCCGCCTTCATCGCGGCTTTCACAACCTTGGCAGGCTTGCCCGTCCGGTCGGTGTAGACCGGGACGCCGATGCGGGATCCGAGCTGCTCGAGCTGGTCGATCGCTGCCGGGCGTTGGAGGTCCGCTGCTACCAGCATCGGGCGCTTGCCCTTGCCCTTCACATGTTTCGCGAGCTTCGCCGCCGTCGTCGTCTTTCCCGACCCCTGCAGACCGACCATCAGGATGACGAGTGGCGGTGCGGG
>CAZDIQ010000254.1:0-2232 GCA_964505525.1 uncultured Acidimicrobiaceae bacterium
ACCAACTGTCCGATGACATCATCGTCATCGACCACGGGAGGGAGATCGCCCACGGAACAGCGGATGCACTCAAGAGTCAGGTCGGCGGTGAACGGATCGAGGTGACGGTCGCCACCGACGCCGATGTGCACGACGCTGCGGCACGTCTCCAGCAGTTCGCCGTCGGCGAAATCCACGTCGACGAACGAACACGATCGGCTGTCGCCCCCATAACGGGTGGGGCAGAGACGCTGATGCGTGCGCTCAGGGCGCTCGACGCCGACGGCATCGAGATCAGCGATGTCGGGTTGCGCCGCCCGACGCTCGATGACGTCTTTCTGACCCTCACGGGTCACGCTGCGGAGGAATCAACCAGCGACGACGAGTCGGCCGGTACCGAGAGCGGAGGATCGTGATGGAGCGACTCAAGTACGCCTTCATGGACGGCTCGGTCATCGCAAAGCGCAATCTGATCAAGATCAAGCGTGTCCCCGAGGTGCTGGTCTTCGTCCTGATCTCACCGATCATGTTCGTCCTGCTGTTCGTCTACGTGCTCGGTGGGGCGATCGTGATCCCCGGCGGTTCCTACCGGGAATTCCTCATGGGCGGAATCTTCGCCCAGACCGTCGTATTCGGCTCGACGTTCACGGGTGCCGGCCTCGCAGAAGACATCCAGAAGGGCATCATCAACCGTTTCCGATCGCTTCCGATGTCGCGATCGGCCGTCGTGTTCGGGCGGACGGCAAGTGATGTCGCATACAACGTGTTGTCCCTCATGGTGATGGCCCTGACAGGTCTTGTCGTCGGGTGGCGGATCCACGAGGGCATCGGCAACGCACTGCTCGGATTCGGTCTCCTGCTCCTCTTTGCATACGCATTCTCGTGGGTCATGGCACTCGTGGGATTGTCCGTGCCCAGCGTCGAGGTGATCAACAACGCGGCGTTCATGGTGATCTTCCCGTTGACCTTCATCTCGAACGCTTTCGTCCCGGCCGAGAGCCTGCCGCCGTTCCTCCAGACGATCGCCGAATGGAATCCCATCTCATCGCTGACCCAGGCCGCAAGGGAGCTGTTCGGGAACATCCCGGCTGCCGCACCGGAGCCAACGGCATGGCCGCTCCAGAACGCCGTTGTCTACACGTTGATCTGGGTGGTCCTGATCCTTGTGATCTTCATCCCGCTGTCCGTTCGCAAGTACAAGAAGATCGGTGCACGTTCCTGAACCGACAGCGTCACCTGCAGCTACGCTCGCGACGATGAATCCATACGACTCCCCCGTGGTGCTTGTGGGTGTGGGCGAGATCGGGGGCGTATTCGCAACGGCTCTCCTGAGGACCGGACACGTTGTGGTACCGGTGACCCGTGCCACACCGACGTCCACGGTTGCCGAGAGATTTCCCGATCCCCGCCTTGTGCTTGTGACGGTCGGTGAGGAGGACCTCGACGCCGTACTGGCATCACTACCGGACTCATGGAAGAGCAGCGTCGCCCTCGTCCAGAACGAGTTGCTGCCGAGGAACTGGGAGCGACATGACATCCGACACCCGACGGTCGCTGTCGTCTGGTTCGAAAAGAAGCCCGGGATTGACACGAATGTGATCATCGCGTCTCCCGTCGCCGGACCGAACGCGTCACTGCTCGTGGAAGCACTCAACGGCTCGGGCATCGACGCAGTCGAGGTATCCACCGACGGCATCGTCGACGAGTTGGTGGCGAAGAATCTCTACATACTCGTCGCCAACGTCGCAGGTCTCGAGACAGGGGGAACGGTCGGCGAGCTGTGGGACGAACACAACCAGTTGGCGCAAAGTGTCGGAGATGAAGTCCTCAAGATCCAGGCGTACCTTGTCGGTCGCCCGATCGACAACAGCGCCGCATACGAGGTCATGATCGAAGCTTTCCACGCCGATCCGGGTCACGGCACAACGGGCCGTTCAGCGCCTCGCAGACTCGCCCGTGCCCTTGAGCATGCGGCGACCGCCGGCATCGATGTTCCGGTGTTGACACGCATCGCGGAATCGCACGGCGTACCTATCCGCTATCCATGATCCAGCCGTTGGGGTCTCGACCCGAAGGGTCCTTACCTCACGACCAGCACAGGACACGGTGATCTTCTTACAAGCTTCGATCCTGTGGAGCCCAGTAGACCCTTGTAGCCGCCGTGTCCGTGGGAGCCGACCACGATGGCCTCGGCGCCTATCTCGCCCGCAAGGGCAATGATGTCAGCGGATGGTTCGTCGCCTTCGCGGACGA
>CAZDIQ010000255.1:0-2228 GCA_964505525.1 uncultured Acidimicrobiaceae bacterium
AGCTCTCTCGTGCCCGGGGTGGGGGTTGAACCCACACATCCTTTCGGATAGCGGATTTTAAGTCCGCCGCGTCTGCCGTTCCGCCACCCGGGCGACGGCGTGATCGTACCGGAGATGGCTGAGCAGCCGTCGACGCGTTCGCGTAGGCTTGGGGCGAGCGAACCAAGGAGTCAGTCGTTGAAGGTCTTTCCGCCCGAGAGAATCCGCAATGTTGCACTCGTCGGTCACACCGGCGCAGGCAAAACCACCCTCGCTGAAGCCCTGCTCTACCGTGCAGGGGCGATCTCACGGATCGGAACCGTCGACGCGGGAACCACCGTCACCGACTACGACCCCGAGGAACATGACCGCGGGATTTCTCTCTCCATGGCTCTGGCTCCGTTCGAATGGCGCGACCACAAGATCAATCTGATCGATACCCCCGGCTACGCCGATTTCGTCGGGGACGTCCATGCGGCGTTGCGCATCACGGACCTCGCGGTGTTCGTGGTCAGCGCGGTCGAGGGCGTCGAGGTGCAGACCGCCTATGCATGGAAGGTCGCCGAACAGATGCAGGTCCCGCGGATGATCTTCATCAACAAACTCGACAAGGAACGTGCCTCATACGAACGGACGCTCGCACAGCTCCAGGACAAGTTCGGATCAGGCATTGCACCCATCGAACTGCCGATCGGGTCAGAGGAATCATTCCATGGCGTCGCCGACCTCTTCCGCGACAAGGCCTACATCTACGACTCCGGCAAGGCTGAGGTGGTCGACATGCCGGCTGAGATCGCGGACCGCGAGAGCGAGGTGCATGACGACCTGATCGAAGGCATCGTGGTCGGCGACGACCTCATGCTCGAGCAGTATCTCGAGGGGGTGATTCCGAGCGTCTCACGGCTCGAGGAGGTGATGGCAAAGGGGGTCGCCGCCGCGAAGGTGTTCCCCGTCGTGTGTGGCTCGGCGGCCGGACCGATCGCGGCAGATCGTCTCGCCGACTTCATCGTCGAACTCGGCCCGTCACCGGTCGACCGACCCCCCTCAGTGGTGATCGCCGGGGGTCAAGAGGTCGAAGTGCCAAAGGATCCGAATGCGGATCCGCTGGCCTTCGTTTTCAAGACTCTCGCTGACCCATACGTGGGTCAGATTTCGTTGTTCAAGGTGATGTCGGGAACCCTCAAGCCGGAGTTGCATCTGACAAACGGCCGTTCGGGTCAGGACGAAAGACTCGCCAAGATCGCAACGATGTTCGGCAAGGAGACGACGCTTGTCGATTCGGCCCCCGCAGGCGACATCGTGGCCGCGGCGAAGTTGCAGAACACCAAGACCGGCGACACGCTCGCACCGAAACACAAGCCGGTCACGGTCCCTGAGGTCAGGCGCCCCGAGCCGGTTCTTGCGACCGCTCTTGTCCCGAGAACGCAGAGCGACGACGACAAGATGGCCTCGGCACTCCATCGAATCCTCGAAGAGGACGCATCGCTGCGTCTTGAACACAATGGAGAGACACGCCAGACCCTCCTCTACGGCATGGGCGAGATCCACCTCAACATCGCAATCGAGAAGCTCAAACGCAAGTTCGGCGTGGAGGTCGATCAGGAACCCGTTCGCGTCCCGTACCGCGAGACAATCACGACGGATGCAGAAGCCGAAGGCAAGCACAAGAAGCAGTCAGGTGGTCACGGACAGTTCGGCGTATGCCACTTGATCATGCGACCCCTCGAGCGAGGAGAGGGGTTCGTGTTCGTCGACAAGGTGAAAGGTGGTGCCATCCCGCGTGCGCTCATCCCCGCCGTGGAGAAGGGCATCATCGAGACCATGGCCGATGGTGGCGATCACGGGTATCCCGTGGTCGACGTCGAGGTCACCGTCGATGACGGCAAGTACCACTCGGTCGACTCGAACGAGCTGAGCTTCCGGATGGCCGGTCGGGAAGGCTTCAAGGCCGCGTTCGCAAAGGCGAACCCCGTGGTACTCGAACCGATGTCGAAGGTCCTGATCACCGTGCCCATGGACTACCAGGGCGAGATCATGGGCGACATCGCCGCCCGACGAGGTTCGGTTCAGGGATCCTCCGCGGAATCGGATGGCTCCCAGACGATCGAGGCGATGATTCCCACATCCGAGATGATCCGTTACGCCATCGACCTGCGATCGATGACCCAGGGCTGGGGCATCTTCACAGCCGAACATGCCCACTATCAGGAAATGCCATCACACCTCGTCGAGCGAGCAATGGCGAACGC
>CAZDIQ010000256.1:0-2191 GCA_964505525.1 uncultured Acidimicrobiaceae bacterium
GAGCAACCATGAAGATCGTACGCATCGACGCCGAGGCCAATGACATCACCTACGGGACCGTGGAACCCGACGGGATCCGCCTCTACCACGGGTCACCGTTCTTCCAATGGGAACGATCAGAAACCGTCCTGCCGATCACGCAGGTCAAGTTGCTCTCACCGGTCATCCCGACGAAGGTCGTCGCGGTCGGCAAGAACTATGTCGACCACGCCGCCGAGATGGATTCAGATGTGCCACCAAACCCGCTGATCTTCCTCAAGCCACCGACCTCGGTCGTCGGACCGTTGTCGACCATCCGGCTGCCGAAGGCCTCGTCGATGGTCCATCACGAAGCCGAACTCGCGGCAGTCATCGGCAAGGTGACCCGGAATATCGACCCGTCCGATGTGAGCTCCCACATCCTCGGCTACACCGCCGCCAACGATGTCACGGCCCGCGACCTCCAGAAGTCCGATGGGCAATGGACACGGGCCAAGGGATTCGACACCTTCTGTCCCCTCGGACCGGCCATCGACACGGAATTCGATCCCGCGGAATCCCATCGGATCACATGCACCGTCAACGGTGAGATCAGACAGGACGGTCTCACAAGTGATCTCGTGTTCGATGTCGATCAGATCGTCTCGTTCATATCGACGGTCATGACCCTGTTGCCAGGCGATGTGATCCTCACGGGAACACCTGCCGGCGTCGGACCGATCGTCGACGGCGACCGGGTCGAGGTCGACATCGAGGGGATCGGGACGCTGATGAACCCCGTGGCCGCGATATGAGCGTCAGGGTCCGATTCGCACCGTCGCCGACCGGCTACCTCCATGTCGGTGCCGCAAGGACCGCCCTGTTCAACTACCTGTTCGCCAAGCACTTCGACGGGACATTCATCCTCCGCTCGGATGACACTGATCTTGCCCGCTCGACACCGGAGTTCCAAGCAGACATCCTCGAGCACCTCAGATGGCTCGGACTGCAGTGGGACGAAGGGTTCGAAGTCGGCGGCCCTCACGGTTCCTACCGCCAGACCGAGCGATACGACCGATACCGCGATGTCGCCATGGAGCTCGTCGAATCGGGGAATGCATACTTTTCGTTCGCAACGCCTCAAGCACTCGAGGAGTTTCGCAAGGCAGCGCACGCTGCGGGGACTTCGCCTGCCTACGACGGCAGTCTCGAACCGGAGCGCAAGGAGATCCCACGGCACATGCTCGACAACGGCGGGCCAGTCATCCGTTTCAAGGTGCCTCGCCCCGGTTCGACGACGTTCGAGGATCTCGTCCGTGGGGACGTCGTGTTCGATCACGTACAGGTCGACGACTTCGTGATCATGCGCAGCGACAACACGCCGACCTATCACCTGGCATCGACGGTCGACGATGTCGACTTCGGAATCACCCACGTGATCCGAGGCGAGGACATCCTGTCATCCACACCGAAGCACATTCTGCTCACACAGGCGATGGGTGCAGAACCAGCCACCTATGGCCACCTTTCGCTCCTGATGGGTCCCGACGGCAAGAAGCTCTCCAAGCGGCACGGGGATACGGCCCTGAGTGCATACCGGGAGCAAGGGTTCCTTCCACAAGCAATGATCAACTACCTCGCCCTGCTTGGCTGGTCTCCCGGGAACGACGAGACCATCGTGTCGATCGACGAGATGATCCAACGCTTCGATGGAACGGGGATTTCGCGTAACCCTGCGATCTTCGATCACGGAAAACTTGAGTGGATGAACGGCAGCTACCTCCGTGAGATGACGGATGCTGACTTCGCTGATATCGCTCGTCCGCTTGTCGAAGGCGATCTCGGCCGCACACTCACCACGGACGAGTCCGATGCCTTTGCAGCGCTGCTTCCGCTCATCAAGGAACGGACGAAGCTTCTTGTCGAGATCCCTGATCAGGCCCGATTCCTGTTCGTTGCACCGGATACGTATGACGAAGCGTCGTGGGCGAAAGTCATGGAGACACCGGAGGCCCGAGTAGCGCTCGACGCCGGCGGGGCGGCACTGGCTGCTGTGGAGGAGTGGTCGACTGCATCGATCGATACGGCGTTGCGAGCGATGCTCGAGTCGAATGGATTGTCGGCGAGTAAAGGACTCCAACCTTTGCGCGTAGCGATCTCAGGATCAACCGTGAGCCCCCCGCTGTTCGAGTCCATCACCGCATTGGGTCGAGAAGAAACAATCAACCGATTC
>CAZDIQ010000257.1:0-2186 GCA_964505525.1 uncultured Acidimicrobiaceae bacterium
TCGCCGAGGATCGTTGCCAGGCGGGTGAGGCTCTTGGCGATGTCTGGCGCTTCGGTCAGTACGGGGAGCAGCGGGTCGCCCTTCATTCGTGCGATGCGTCCGGGCATGGTGGTGATGGTGAACCGCGATGGATCGAGCTTTGCGTTCACGTCCGACCACCGCAGGGGCGCAGAGACGGTCGCTCCAGCCACAGGGCGTGCGGCATACGGTGCGGCGATGAGTTTGCTCCTGCCGTTCTGGACGAAGTCGATGTAGACCCGGTCACCTCGGGCGGCGGGCGAGCGGACGGTCGTGGCGATGTCGGGAAGATCGCTCTCGACGATACGGGCGACGATCTCACCAAGAAGCTTCTGTTGCGTGTAGTCGTACTTCGCTCCCATCGGGATGAGAATGTGCAGACCCGACTGTCCACTTGTCTTCGGGTAGCTCGGCAACCCGATGTCGTCGAGGAGCTGTTTGATCCGTTTGGCGATCGTCACCACCGACGAGAACGGGGCGGTCTTGGGATCGAGGTCGAGGACGCACCAATCGGGCCGCTCGATGGTTGCAACCCGGGACGCCCAGATATGCAGCGGAATCGCACCGAGGTTGATGATGTACCGCAGCGCATCCGCGTCCTCGGCGACGAAGTACCGGTTCCCGGGTCCGCCGTCTGACGATCCGATCCGTTCTGTGCGGATGGAGTCAGGGACGAAGTCGGGCGCATTCTTCTGGTAGAACGACTTCCCGTCGATACCGTCGGGGTATCGCGTGGTCACGAGCGGGCGATCCACCAGGTAGGGGAGGAGCGCATCGGCAACGGCGTCGTAATACGCGATCAGGTCACCCTTGGTGTAGCCCTCCTCGGGCCAGAAGACCTTGTCGAGGTTGCTCGTCCTGACCGCAGGTTCAGGCTGGTCGGGCTCGGGTGCGGGTGACTCGGCTGTCCTGTGTGAAGCCATCCCATCAAGCGTACCGTCAGCGTCGATACCCACGAAGACGGGGTGGCGGAGCGCTCCTCCAGGGGTGACTTCGCGGTACTGGACCGACGCAAAGACCTCAGGCTCGACCCAGGTCGATGATCTGTCCTCTGGCAGCCCTTCGACGTTGCGCGAGAGGGTAGGCAGGGCAAGCAGATCTGCATGGATCCGTTTCAGCGTCGCGTCGTCGAATCCGGTCCCGACACGACCGGCGTAGGCCAGCGCACCGTCGTTGCTGGCCGCAAGGTGAAGAGCCCCGAACCCGGTCCTCGCACCCTCGGGAGCGGTGAACCCGACGACGGCGAACGTGCCGACGTGCTCGACGCGCATCTTGAGCCAGTCGTCCGACCGTCGCGAGACGTACGCCGAGTCCGCTCGTTTGGCCATGATCCCTTCAAGCCCGAGTGCCCGCACGGCCTCGTACATCTGCTCACCGCGCTCGACGACGTGGTCCGAGTAGCGGACAGGTCCCACCGACGGGGCGAGCATGGCAAGGGCTTCCTTGCGACCCGTGAGGGGCAGGGTCCGAAGGTCCCGCCCGTTGCATGTGAGCAGGTCGAAGGCGAAGAAGGTTGCGGGCAGTTCGGCTGCGGCCGCGGCCACCTCGAATCGATTGGTGAGCAGTCCTCGCCTCTGGAGCAGGGAGAACGACGGTTTGCCCTCGTCCGTGAGAACGACCACTTCGCCATCGATCACCGCGGAGTCGACCGGCAGGGCGGCAACCGAAGCCGCGATCTCGGGAAAGGTGTCGGTTGCGTCGCGGCCGCTTCGGTACTTGAGCTGGACCAGTTCGTCAGCCTTGTGGGCGATCAGGCGGTAGCCGTCGTACTTGATCTCGAAGATCCACCCGGGTCGCGAGAACGGTGCGTCTGCGGTCTCAGCGAGCATGGGATCGAGCGGCGGTGCACCGCGCTCAAGCATCACTGCGCCGAGGGATTCCACGAGCGCATCGATCGCCTCACCGACCGCCCCTTTGTCGCCGATGTTCTCGATTGTCCTGCCGCTGAGGATCGAAGTCTCATCGTGGTTCTCGGCATCGTCGCCTGATCGTGCCCACGCATCCGGCTTCTTGATGAGGAGCCATTCCTTTGGCTTCTTCATCTGCACAAGCGTGAAGCGGCCACGGATCTTGTAGCCGTGCAACTCGAAGAGGAGTTTGCCGGTGTCCATCCCGTGATCGGGATCCTCGATGAACTCCATCGAACCCCTGTCCCAGACGATCATCGG
>CAZDIQ010000258.1:0-2161 GCA_964505525.1 uncultured Acidimicrobiaceae bacterium
CGATGATCCGATCAGCCGAGACCACGGTCGAAAGCCTGTGGGCAATGACGAGCGACGTTCGACGTTGCATCACGCCCTCGAGGGCATCCTGGACCAGCGCCTCCGATCTGGCGTCGAGATGCGAGGTTGCCTCATCGAGGATCAGAATCGAAGGGTTCTTGAGGATCACCCTCGCAATGGCGACCCGTTGTTTCTCGCCCCCCGACAGCCGATATCCACGCTCACCGACCCGCGTGCGCCATCCGTCGGCCAGCGAGTCGATGAACGGCATGATGTTCGCTGCCTCGGCCGCCTCGACGAGTTCTGCGTGCGTTGCATCCGGCTTTGCGTACCGCAGGTTCGCTTCGAGCGTGTCGTGGAACAGATACGTCTCCTGGGTGACCACGCCGACCGCTGATGCAATCGACTCGAAGGAAAGATGGCGCACATCGACCCCATCGATACTGATGGCACCTTTGGACACGTCGTACAGGCGAGGCACCAGATAGGTGAGCGTGGTCTTGCCTGCACCCGATGGGCCGACGAGTGCGACCGTCTCCCCCGGCTCGGCCTCGAACGAGATGCCTTCGAGTGCCCACCCGGCGTGCGATCGCTTCTGGACCTCGTTGGCTTCACCACCACCGTGCCAACCGTATCGCACGACCGACTCCAGTCCGCTGTCAAGGCTCTCGTCGTAGGTGAACCACACATCGTCGAAGCGGATCGAGCCCCGGACCGTGTCGAGGACGACGGGATCGGCGGCCTCGGCGATCTCGACGGGCATGTCGAGCACCTCGAAGACCCTCTCGAACGACACAAGCGACGTCGTGAACTCGACCCGTGCGTTTGCAAGGGCGCTGAGCGGTCCATATAACGAACCGAGATACGCAGCGAGAGCGATGATCGTCCCACTGGTCATCGGCCCGTTGATGACCATGTAGGCGCCGAACCAGAACACGATCGCGGTGCCAAGCGCCGACACGACACCGAGGGCCATGAAGAACCAACGCCCGATGGTCGCCTGACGTATCCCGAGGGTCTTGACCTCCCCTGCGTAGCGGGTGAATCGCTCGTCCTCGTGTGTCTCACGACCGAACAGCTTCACCAGCAGCGCGCCCGAGACCGACAGCGTCTCCTGCATGACGGAATTCATGGATGCATTCGCCTGCATCTGATCGCGCCTGATGATCCTGAGACGACTCCCGACCTTGCGTGACGCGAACACGAACAGGGGCACCATCACGAGCGCCAGAAGGGTGAGCCTCCACTCGAGTTTCAGCATCACGATCAGGGTCATGGTGACGGTGACGATGTTTGCGGCGAGGCTCACGAACGTGCTTGTGACCACCTGTTGGGCACCGGTGACATCCGAGTTGAGTCGCGACATCAACTCGCCTGTCTTCGTGTTCGTGAAGAACCCGAGGGACATCCCTTGGAGGTGGCCGAACAATTGTCGCCGGAGATCGAAGATGATGCCCTCCCCCATCGACGCGCTCGCCCAGCGTTGGGCGACACCGAACGCGCCATTGATCAGCGGGACCGCCACCATGCCAAGACCGAGCCACGTCACCAGCCGGAGGTTCTTGTCGGGAATGGCCGTGTCTATGAGGCCGCGCATCATCAGAGGCGGGAGCAGTGAGAGAAATGAGATGATGAGGATCGTCACCACGATGACGACGAGTTCGACCTTGTATCCGGTTGCGTACGACAGCACCCTCCGGATGAGTGCCTTGTCGATCTCGGGTGTCGGCTGGCTGTCGTCGTGGCTGAGGTAGGCACCCCAATTCCCATGGGTCATGTGTCAACGATAGGGCGGGCCATACCAGACTCGGACCACCGCGCTTGTGGCGCCATGGACCGGCCTATGGGGCCGAGAGCAGGGCGCTGAGGGGTTCGGACGAAGCGGCGACCTCGAGACACAGGTCCTCGGAGATCTGCGACCTGCAGAAGAGCTCGTAGCGCATCTTGTTCTCCGTCCAACTCACGCTGAGTCCGTCGGGCACCACGATGGGGACGATCTCGCTGCGTTGGAACGGGGCATCCACGGGCGCCCTTCCGACCCGGAGGACCGCGAGTCGCCCCGTGTCGGACTGATACGGGTCCGACGACCACATCCCGAACGCCGTTGAGGTGTCAGGGTCCAGGGTCCCGAGAGCCTGCTCGTAGACAAGCTGGCTCGTGA
>CAZDIQ010000259.1:0-2158 GCA_964505525.1 uncultured Acidimicrobiaceae bacterium
CAGTCCACAGTCCACAGTCCACAGTCCTCTGACTCCGCGGGTACATAGATGTACCTTGTGTTGTCGCGGGGCATCCCTCACACTTGCGACACGCGCTTGAGGGTGGACGGCGGACATACAATCGGTGGTGGAGGTCTGATGGATTCTGAGTTTCTACAACACCTTGAGGACGAAGCGACCGGGATCAGGGATGCGGGGTTGTTCAAGTCCGAGCGTGTGATCGCCTCACCTCAAGACGCCGTCATCACGCTCGATGACGGGGCCGAGGTCATCAACTTGTGCGCGAACAACTACCTCGGACTCGCGAACAGCCCGGACCTCGTCGGGGTGGCCAAGGATGCGATCGATGAGTACGGGTACGGAATGGCGTCGGTGCGCTTCATCTGCGGGACCCAGACGATCCACAAGGAGCTCGAAGCCGAGATCAGCAGTTTCCTCGGGACGCAGGACACGATTCTCTACTCGTCCTGCTGGGATGCCAACGGTGGTCTCTTCGAGACGGTGCTGGGTCCTGAGGACGCGATCATTTCGGATTCGCTCAATCACGCTTCCATCATCGACGGTATTCGCCTGTGCAAGGCGACCCGCTATCGATACGCGAACAACGACATGGACGACCTGCGGGCGCAACTCGAATCCGCAAAGGATGCCCGGTTCACCATGATCGCCACGGACGGCGTCTTCTCAATGGACGGCGTGATCGCCAACCTCCCTGCCATATGCGACCTCGCCGACGAATACGGCGCCATGGTCATGGTCGACGACTCGCACGCGATCGGGTTCCTCGGACCCAACGGTGGCGGCACGCCCGACCACTGGGGAGTCTCGGATCGGGTCGACATCCTGACGGGGACCTTCGGGAAGGCACTCGGTGGAGCGAGCGGCGGGTACACATCCGGCCCGAAGGAACTCGTGACGTTGCTCAGACAGCGCTCCCGCCCGTACCTGTTCTCCAATTCACTCGCACCGGTCATCAGTGCAACCACACTGGCCGCCATCGGACAGCTGCGCACCTCCGCCGACCGGAGGAACCGCCTCGCCGCGAACGCACAACGGTTCCGTGCCGGCATGTCAGCGGCCGGATTCGAACTCGCAGGTGCGGACCACCCGATCATCCCCGTGATGCTCGGCGACGCACGACTCGCGGGCGACATGGCAGATCAGCTCCTCGACGAAGGGGTGTATGTCGTCGGCTTCTCCTTCCCCGTCGTCCCCAGGGGTGAGGCACGCATCCGCACCCAGATGTCGGCCGCCCACACCGATGAACACATCGACACGGCGATCGATGCTTTCACACGCGTCGGCACCAAACTCGGGGTGATCTCCTGATGAAGGCCCTGGTCAAAGCGAAGCCCGAGCCCGGGATCTGGTTGGAGGAGATCGATACGCCAGAGGTCGGGCCGAACGATGTGCTCGTGCGAGTCCACAAGACGTCCATCTGTGGCACCGATGTCCACATCCTTGCGTGGGACGACTGGGCGGCGGAGACCATCCCCGTACCGATGGCCATCGGACATGAATACATGGGTGTGATCGCACAGCTCGGCTCGGAGGTCGAGGGTTTCGAGGTCGGCCAGCGCGTCTCTGGCGAGGGTCACATCGTGTGTGGCAGATGTCGCAACTGCCAGGCAGGTCGCCGACACCTGTGCATCGGCACGATCGGCGTGGGTGTCAACCGCCCGGGTGCGTTCGCCGAGTACGTGGCCATACCCGGGTCCAACATCCAGCCGATCCCGGACGACATCGGCGACGACATTGCATGCATCCTCGATCCCCTCGGCAACGCCGTGCACACCGCGCTCAACTTCGACCTCGTCGGCGAGGACGTCCTGATCACCGGTTCCGGTCCCATCGGGATGATGGCCGTCGCCATTGCACGCCATGTCGGTGCGAGACACATCGTCGTGACCGACGTGAACGAGTACCGGTTGGCAATCGCCGCCACGATGGGATCCGACATCGAGATCAACCCTCTGAAGACGTCCGTGCGAGCAGCGATGGATGAGCTCGGTATGACGGAGGGGTTCGATGTCGGACTCGAGATGTCGGGTCACCCCGACGCTCTCCACGACATGATCACGACGATGAACAGTGGAGGGAACATTGCACTTCTTGGCATCCCGCCCAAGCAGGCTCCGATCGACTGGAACGACATCGT
>CAZDIQ010000260.1:0-2147 GCA_964505525.1 uncultured Acidimicrobiaceae bacterium
CCCCTGAAGGGGGGACGCGAGGAAGGCGATGACCGACGGTTGTCGGCTGTGAACTGAGAACTGTCAACTGAGAACTGTGCGCTTGTTCGGCGAGCGGCAGGCGTTCTGTGCTCTGTCCTTTGAGAAGCTCACTTCCCCACTCCTGGCAGATTCAGCTCCGTGGCCCGGTGGCAGGCGACGTCTGATCCGCCGACCCGTTGGAGTTGGGGGACCCTCGTGCGACAGATGTCGATGGCATATCCGCAACGGTCTGCAAAGACGCAGCCGGTCCGGTTCGTCTCCACAAGACGAGGTGCTTCCCCCTCGATGTGTCGCAATCGTCCGGGACCGACACCGGGGATCGATCCGATCAGTCCCGATGTGTAGGGATGCTTCGGGGTGTGATACAGATCGGTGACCCCTGCGTGTTCGATGATCACACCGCCATAGACCACCGCCACGCGGTCTGCGATGCGAGCGACCGCCGCAAGGTCGTGGGTAACGACCACCATCGCCATCCCCAGCTTGTCACGCATGTCGACGACGAGGTCCATGATCGCCGCTGCAACGGGTGCATCGAGTCCGTTGAGCGGCTCATCGGCGATGAGCAGGTGCGGGGTCTTCGTGATCGCCGCAGCGAGCATCGCCCGTTGCGCCATACCTCGGGACAATTGGTTGCTGAATGCGTTGAACAGTCGGTTCGATTTCGGGAGCTTGACCTCGCCGAGGGCGTCGTAGACGCGTTCGTTCACCTCTTCGGGTGTCAGATCGGAGTGGTACCCGAGTGCTTCGCCCGACTGGAGCCCGATCACCTCGACGGGCATCCAGGAACCGATGGGGTTCTGGAAGAGGAACCCGACGTCGGTGCCGATCTCCCTCGCCCACGCCGAATCACCGAGATCGTCCATGACGGTTCCGGCCACACGGGATCGCTTGCGTTCGGCTCGTGGCTGCTTCGTGTCCGGATCGAACACCGATCCTCCTGGCCGGTATGTCAGATCGCGGTACCTCGTCTCGCCGCCTATGACCTTGGCGCCGGGTGACAGGAGTCCGAACGCACCCATGAGCATCAAGGATTTGCCGGATGCGGATTCGCCGACCATGGCGAGCGATTCGCCTTCGTCGACGTGGTACGAGACCGAAGGGATGACCTCGACCCATCCGGGTCCCAGCTGATCGCCCCCCTCCGTGTACGGGCCGGGAGGTCCGTGGACCGACAGCGCCTGATCGAAGACGGCTACCCGAAGGTCACGGACCTCAAAGATGGGGTTGGGCAACAATGACCTCCTTGCCCTGGGCTGCGGTGGCGGCGACGGCACCACCGACCACCACGAGCAGTATGCCGACCCATGCCATCAGATTCGGGGATTCGTCAAGAAACACGTACGCCCACAGAACCGCAGACGCCGGGTCCAGATACATGATCGTGCTCACGACCGCCACGGGGATCACCCGGTAGATCTCCCAGTACAAGACGTTTGCCACACCGGTGAACACGACACCGAGCACGAGAAATGCGGGAAGGTGCTCGGGGTACCCCGTGAAGGCGTCGATGGTGGCAGGGGCCAGGATGATCGAGGCGACGGTGAGTTCCCCGATTGACAATGTCAGCCCACCGAGCTGTTCCGATGCCGGTTTCGCAACGATCATGAGCACGGCGAGAAGAAGCCCTGAAACGAGAGCCACGACGGCACCCTCGATCGATGACGCATCGTCCTGCCCGATCGCCCACGGTTGCACGACGACGATCGTTCCCACCGCGGCAATCCCGAGCGCGAGCCAAAGTCGGGGCGACACCCGCTCCCCCAGAATTGGTCCCGACATGATCGCCGCCGCGATCGGCCCGAGATACATGACCGCAAGCGCAATGGCCACGGTCGTCAACTTCACCGCAGCGAAGAACGTGATCCAGTGGGCCGCGAGGAGCACGCCACAGGCAACCACCCGCCAACGCTCCACATGGGGGAACCGCAGACGTCTCGTGGTCGCCGCGAACACAATGAGAGCGAAGGCACCAAGTGTGACCCGCACGCCGACCAACCCGGCAGATGGCACGTCGTTGCGGATGAACAGGGGCAAGGCACCCCACGTGATCGCAACAACGGCAAGCAACAAGCTCGCGGAAAGAGGCGTCAATCGTGAGGAGAGCATCGGAAGGACGCTAGCCG
>CAZDIQ010000261.1:0-2145 GCA_964505525.1 uncultured Acidimicrobiaceae bacterium
TTTAGCACTCACTTCGGGAGACTGCTACAATTGGCACTCGTAAGCACCGACTGCTAACTCGACGTGAAGGAGAAAGTCGGATGAAACTGACACCATTGGGAGACCGCATCGTGGTCAAACCCCAAGACGAGCAAGAGGTCCGCACATCAGGCGGCCTCGTGATCCCGGACACGGCGAAGGAAAAGCCCCAATTGGGCGAAGTCCTTGCAGTGGGACCCGGTGAGTTCAAGGACGGGGAACGCATTCCCGTCGACGTAAAAGTGGGTGACACCGTCTTCTACTCGAAGTACGGCGGAACCGAAGTCAAGCACGACGGGCAGGATCTCTTGATCCTCTCAAGCCGCGACGTGCTTGCGGTCCTGGGCTAGGAGGTCACCATGGCAGCCAAGGAAATTCGATTCAATGATGAGGCCCGACGGGGTCTCCAGGCGGGCGTGGACAAGCTCGCAAACACCGTCAAGGTGACGCTCGGTCCAAAGGGCCGCAACGTCGTGCTTGAGAAGAAGTGGGGTTCCCCGACGATCACCAACGATGGTGTGACCATCGCCAAGGAGATCGAGCTCGAGGACCCCTATGAGAACATGGGTGCACAGCTCGCAAAGGAAGTTGCGAACAAGACCAATGATGTCGCCGGTGACGGAACAACGACAGCAACGGTTCTTGCACAGGCAATGGTGACGGACGGTCTCCGTCTTGTCGCAGCCGGTGCCAACCCGATGGAGATGCGTCGCGGTATGGAAGAGGCAGTCAACGCTGTCGTTGAAGCCATTGCCCAGGCATCGACCAAGGTCAGCTCCGACGACCGCGAAGATATTGCGTATGTCGCTGCGAACTCGGCCGCGGACTCGACCATCGGTGACAACATCGCCGATGCCATGCGCAAGGTTGGAAACGAGGGTGTCATCACCGTCGAGGACAGCCAGACATTCGGTGTCGATCTTGAGTTCACCGAGGGTATGCAGTTCGACAAGGGCTACATCTCGCCGTACTTCATCAGCGATGCCGATCGTCAGGAAGCAGTTCTTGAGGATCCGTACATCCTGATCGCCAACTCGAAGGTCGGTTCCGTCCAGGATCTCGTACCTGTGCTCGAGAAGGTCATGCAGGCCGGCAAGCCGATTCTGATCATCGCCGAGGACGTTGAGGGCGAAGCGCTCGCAACACTCGTGGTGAACAAGATTCGTGGGACGTTCAACTCGGTGGCCGTCAAGGCTCCGGGCTTCGGGGAGCGCCGCAAGGCACAGCTCCAGGACATCGCCATCCTCACGGGTGCGACCGTCATTTCCGAAGAGGTCGGTCTCAAGATCGACGGAACCACAATCGACATGCTCGGTACCGCTCGCAAGGTCGTCGTCACGAAGGACGACACGACAATTGTCGAGGGTGCCGGCTCCACTGCCGATGTTGCCGCTCGCGTCAAGCAGATCCGTCAGGAGATCGAGAACTCGGACTCCGACTGGGACCGTGAGAAGCTCTCCGAGCGTCTCGCCAAGCTCAGCGGCGGCGTTGCGGTCATCAAGGTGGGTGCAGCAACCGAGGTCGAGCTCAAGGAAAAGAAGCACCGCATCGAGGACGCCATCCAGGCGACCCGCGCTGCTGTCGAAGAGGGCATCGTCCCCGGTGGTGGCGTTGCGCTTCTGCGTAGCCAGGCCGCCGTCGACAAGCTCCGCGGCAAGTCCGATGACTGGAAGGCCGGTCGTCAGATCGTCCGTAGTGCACTTGAGGCACCGATCCGCCAGATCGCGGTCAACGCCGGCTACGAAGGCGGCGTTGTCGTGGACAAGGTTCAGAACGAATACGAAGGCAACTTCGGATTCAATGCTGCAACCGGCGAGTACGAGGATCTCCTCAAGGCCGGGATCATCGATCCTGCCAAGGTGACCCGTTCGACCCTCCAGAACGCTGCATCGATTGCAGCACTGGTCGTCACGACCGAAGCACTTGTTGCAGAGAAGAAGGAAGACGCCCCGGCTCTGCCCGGTGGTGGTCACGATCACGGCGGAGGCATGGACTTCTAGTCCACGCTCCGATCAACCGACAGGAAGGGCGCCTCACAAGGGCGCCCTTCCCGCGTCTGTATCCACGATGTGTTCCGCGTACCCTGGGTTCGGCGGGTACATAAATGTGGGTCCCCAGCCCACAGAA
>CAZDIQ010000262.1:0-2140 GCA_964505525.1 uncultured Acidimicrobiaceae bacterium
CTAGGTCCTTGAGGCCGTCGCATCGAAGGCGCCCGATCGCCCATCCATGTCGGCGATGTCGTAGTCGGCGAACAGACCTGAGCGCGGGATCGAAGCGGACACCCGCCGACTAGAGGTTGTCCCTGACCAGTGGAGCGAACACCTTGTTGTATGGCCCGTTGTCCATGAAACCACCTACCCCGAGGAGGTGCTTCCGAAAGGCCTTGAGGTCCTTCTCCCTGCCCGAGGCCAATAGTTCGGTCCGGGTCTTGTGCATTGCGTCCAGCGCTCGCGGCAACAGCTCCTCTTCCAAGAACCCCGGCGTTCCGTACCCTTTGCCCCGAATTGCGATTTCCTGGGCAGCAGCCATCACAGCCTCCTGCGTGGGCCGCAGATCCGGAGGCGTCTTGTAGAAAAGACCCATGAGCAGGGCCTCCTGTCTTTAGTTGAACTCGGCGAACATAGTTTCCGGTAGTTGGCAACATTGCGGCGTCACCGAGGCGAGCGGATATCAGTGCGATGGTTGCTGCATGGAACTTACTCGGCCAGTCCCTCCTCTCTCGGGTATGGTCGGCGGCGTGGCCCGCGTTGAAGCCTTCGCCATCCTCGGGGTGCACGTGGTCGACAACGGCCACATCAATGGGTCCTGGCTTGACGGTGCGGATCTACTACTCAAGACCACGGACGACACGACAGTGGTTTGCGGGCTTCGGACTGCCTGAATACGTCCGCGCCTACCACGGCCATAGGGACCCTGAGTGGGGTGACCGATACGAGCCGTTGCGCACCACGCTCGATCCGTCGACCGTTCCGTTTTGGGACTTCAACACGTTGCTCTGGGTCGGGCCATCGGAATACCCGTGTCTGGTGTGGACGAACGCCGAGTTCTCGCTGCTTGGCATTGTGACGACCTTCGGCAAGAACCTGCCAGGCAACATCGTTCGATGATTTGAAGGTCGTGGCCTGCCCAATCCCGCTGAGCTAGGGATTTCCGTACCGCCCGACGTTCGGTGGCAGGTGGTTGGGTGATCTAGCTGGCTATGTCGGACGGGTTTCGCGCGTCGTGCGTTGGCTCTCGGGGTTCAGGCCTGTTCAAGCTCCTCAAGGTCGAGGTGATCGATCGGAGCGTCGACCTTCTGCAGCGTCATGCGGATCCGGCACTGCGGTCGTCTGAGCGTTACGCAGCTTCGAGGAGGCAGACCTTCACTTGAATGACCAAGCCGCACGATTGACCAGATCTTCCCCTCCTCGATCCTTCGGACCAGAGGTGTGCAGGTCGAGTTTCAACGGGTCGCGCGCAACATCAACCCCGAGCGGAACGGGATTGACTCACTATCCCGACGGGCCGGGGATAGTGGGCGTGCCCCGGCGGGTGGATGAGTTGATACTTCGCTTACCACATGTTCGACGCTTGCAGGCCATACAAGGGATGCGTAGCGACCCCGCTTGAACTCACCGACATCAGATGGCGTCCCGACTCGGCGGGTCGCTTCCAACGGATCCCGGGAATGTGACCCGTTGCGGCGTTGGCTCGTTCGCTTCGGGATCGCCTCGTGCGCTAGCCGAACCAACACCCCGACGTTGGCAGACTCCGCGGCTCGATGAATGTGCGGTTCACGAGCGCGCTCAAGAGCACCTGCGGGCACCGGCGGATGCCGTCTCGGGTGGTGATCTCGAGATGGAGGTGGGCGGTGCCGCTCCGGCCTGTATTGCCGGACCACATGACCTGTTGGCCGGCGACGACTGCGTCCCCCAGGGTGGTGGTGAGGTTGGCGCCGTGGCAGTAGGTCCAGCGGGTTCCGTCGTTGTCGAGAATCGTCAGTCCGACCCCGCACGGGACACAGGCGGCCGGGTTGATGCCACAGCCGCGCTCCCACCAGTTGTACTGCCACTGGTGGACCCTGGCCACCGTGCCACCACGAACCGCGTAGATGGGCGTGTTGATCGGAATGATCCAGTCCCACGCGGCGTAGTCGTGGTGAGGCTGAGTGATGACGGACGCGTTGGCCACGAGCAAGTCGATGGGCCCGGGAAGGGACCAGCCCTCGACGATGGGTTCGATTGATCCGCCGAAGCATGATCCTGCTGTCGGACTGGATGGAACGGTCGAGTCGGGCACGGACTCAGCTCCGGCGCGTTCGGCCAGGATCCGGTCGTACGT
>CAZDIQ010000263.1:0-2089 GCA_964505525.1 uncultured Acidimicrobiaceae bacterium
CGCTCAGAATCACCGATGTAACTGGACCCTTCGGGTCCCAGATTCCAGATCCCAGATCCCAGATCCAAGACGAGCCGTCAGCTCATGATGGATGATGGATGTTGGACAATGGACGGTGAAACTTGGCTCTCCGCCAAGGCCATCATCCATGATCCATCATCCAGTACCCACCAGGCAAGCTCCCGGCTGAAGCGTGAGAGCCGATTCCGGAAGCCGTGAGCTGTGAGCTGTGAGCCGAAAGCCGAAAGCTACCTAGGCCGGAATCACATCCAGGATCACTGATACTTCGATGTCCGTGTGAGGACGCAGTATGACGGTGTGCAGGCCGATCTCTTTGATGGGGTTGTCGATGTCGACGATCTTCTTGTCGATCTCGATGCCCGTGAACTTGACGATCGCAGCCGCCACGTCGGTTGCACCGATCGAGCCGAAGAGATTGCCGGCGTCCCCGGAGCGGGCAGCAACGACGACCCTCGTGTCGGCAAGCGACTCGGCAAGAGCCCTTGCTTCCTCGAGTTCCCGTGCATCGGCTTGGATCCGCGCCTCACGCATCGCCTCCGCCTGGCGGAGAGCTCCCTCGGAAGCCTTGACGGCATGCTTTTTGGGGATGAGGAAGTTGCGGGCGTAGCCGTCCGAGACATCCACCACATCACCCTTGACGCCGAGGGCGTCGACACCGTTGGTAAGAATCACCTTCATCGTTAGGACCTTGTCTGCACGTAGGGAAGCAGGGCCATTTCACGAGCGTTCTTGATCGCCATCGCGATCTCCTTCTGACGCTTCGGGGACAACCCTGTCACACGCCGCGAACGGATCTTGCCTCGATCGGACATGAACTTGCGCAAGAGCGCAACGTCCTTGTAGTCGACCACGTCCTCTTCACGGAACTTGTGGACGATCCGCTTCTTCTTGCCGTTCATCTCAGGACGGCGACGCCGCCTGCTTTGGTTCTTTGGACTCGCCATTGGGAGTACTCCTTTGTGAAATCTTGGTTGGGACGCCTAGAACGGCGCCTCATCGGGGCCGTAGTCGTCGCGAGCGACAGGTGCAGCAGGGGCATCGCCACCGCCACCGTACGAACCGCCGTTGTCCGACCTTGGAGTCTTCGAGACCTGGGCCGTTGCGTACCTCAGCGACGGTCCGACCTCCTCAATGCGTACTTCGACGACCGAACGCTTCTCACCTTCGTTGGTTTCCCAGTTTCGTTGCTCGAGGCGTCCGGTGATGAACGTCCGATCGCCCTTCTTCAGGGATTCTGCGACGTTCTCGGCAACCTCACGCCAGCACGTTCCGCCGAAAAAGCCGACTTCTTCCTGCCATTCGTTGTTCTTGTCCCGCCAGCTGCGGTTGACCGCGATGCGGATGCGGGCCATGGCCACGCCACTTGCCGTGAAGCGGAGTTCTGGATCCTCTACGAGGTTTCCTACGAGGGTCACGCTGTTACTCATTGCATCTCTCTTCTCTGGCTCGCCCACTGTGTTGGATACGACCAGTGTGCCTCACCCATGTGACAGTTTCTACTTGCTCGTGCTGAAGATCTTGTGGCGGACCACAGAGTCGAGCAGACCAAGCGATCGGTCGAGCGTGGTCTGGAGTTCGACATCGCCATCAAAGTTGATGACGGAGTAGAAACCCTCGGTCATGTGATTGATTTCGTAGGCGAAACGTCGTTTGCCCCAGAAATCGGTCGAGGTGACGACACCTTCGCGGTCGGTGATGGCCTTTTCGACCTCTGCAACCGCGTCACGTACATCGGCTTCTGCCATGTCGTAGCGATGGATCACCATCAGTTCATACGAACGCATTGAATGAATTTCCTCCTCTGGACATCCGCTGTGCGGAAGGCCCCCACGAGTGGCGGGAGCAGGATCGCACGTACCGGTCTCCCGGCACACGGCGACACCAGGTTTCGGTGTCGGCTTGGTGGGGAGTGTAGGGCGAGAGCTCGTGTTGTGGCTCTCAGTCTCAGTAGGAGACAGATGATGGATCTGTTCCAGAGGACAGATAACAGAGGACAGATGACAGAACGCCTGCCGCTTGCCGACCAAGCGCACAGTTCTCAGTTCTCAGTTCTCAGCCGGCATCGGGT
>CAZDIQ010000264.1:0-2042 GCA_964505525.1 uncultured Acidimicrobiaceae bacterium
TCGGGCGCAACGAGGTCCCGTATCAGTATCAGGATGTCGAGCGCGACCCTGAGGCCGCGGCAATCGTCGCCGCTGCCGAGGAGAATCAAAGGAGCCTGCCGCTGGTCATCCTCGAGGACGGCAGCCACATGAGCAACCCTTCGCGCTCGGACCTTGCGCGGGCGATCGGCATCCACAGCTCGGCGCAGTCGCCGTTCTATGACCTCGTGATCATCGGTGGAGGACCCGCAGGTTTGGCTGCTGCGGTCTACGGGTCTTCCGAGGGACTGTCCACCGCACTGATCGAGCGCGAGGCACCCGGTGGCCAGGCGGGCACATCTTCGCGGATCGAGAACTACCTCGGGTTCCCCAAGGGCGTCAGCGGCTCGGACCTCGCACGGCGCGCCATCGCACAGGCGACCAGGCTCGGGGCCGAACTGATCACCGCCCTCGAGGTGACCGGCGTCTCGGTCGACGGCAGAACCAAGACCATCCACCTTTCCGACGGTACGGAACTCAAGTGTTCTGCGGTGATCGTGGCGAGTGGCATGTCCGTGCGACGACTCAACGTCCCCGGATACGAGAGGTACGAAGGGGCGGGTGTGTTCTACGGGGCATCGGCCACCGATGCGTCCACGTTCGTCGACAAACCCGTATATGTGATCGGTGGGGCGAACAGCGCGGGGCAGGCGGCAGTGATGCTTGCCAAATCCGCAAAGACCGTGACCCTCGTTGTCCGATCGGAATCGCTCACGGAGAAGATGTCGCAGTACCTCATCGAACAGATAGCGGCCATCCACAACATCGAGGTCCTCACCGGAACGAAGGTCGAAGGCGTCACGGGAGATCGACAGGTGGAGCAGATCCACCTGTCGCGTTCGGACGGCTCCACCGAGGCACGGGACGCGGTAGCCCTCTTCGTCTTCGTCGGTGCGATCCCGCATTCGTCGTTCATCACCGACGTCGTTGCGACCAACCCGGCAGGTTTCATCTACACGGGTGCCGAGGTGACCGCGTTCACGGACAAGTGGCCGACGAAACGCGACCCGTTCCACCTCGAGACAAGCGTGCCAGGAATCTTCGCGGCAGGCGATGTGCGCGACGGTGCGATTCGCAGGGTCGCGAACGCCGTAGGAGAAGGATCGGTCGCGGTGACACTCGTCCACCGATACCTGGATTCGGAATGAGCACGTTCGACCTCCACAAGGTCGAGCTTCTGGCCAATGTGCCGCAGTCCGATCTCGATTTGCTCAGCGAGAGCCTGATGGATCGCAGCCTGTCGAGAGGCGAGGTCCTGTTCGAGGAGGGGGACCAAGGTGACATGGCATACATCGTCACCGAGGGTGAACTCGAAATCTTGAAGGAATCGGGTGGGCGCCGGGTCCGGATCGCTGTGGTGGGCCACGGCTTGATCGTCGGCGAGACAGCGCTTCTGACGGAGGCACCGCGCAACGCCACGGCACGGGCACTGACAGACGTCGAATTGGTCGCGATTTCCAAGGAAGCCTTCAACACCGTCGTGAGCAACAGCGCTGCAGCGACTCGGGCCCTGTTCGATGTTTCGCTCCAACGTTGGCGCGAGCTCGAGGAGCGGCTGAAGCAGTCGGAGCGAATGGCACAGATCGGTGTGCTCACCGCGGGTCTTGCCCACGAGATGAACAACCCGGCCTCGGCGGTCCACCGGGGAGCAAGCGAACTGGGACCGGCGATCGATCGGTACCAGGCAGCGTTCGCCGCCATCCCCCACGGTGTCGTGGTGCCTTCCCTTCCGGATCACACGCACCGTCCGCTCCTGTCCGGTATCGAACGAGCCGACAGGGAGACCGCCATCGAGGACGCACTCGGCAACCGCGGCATCACCGAAGGGTGGCGCCTCGCGGGTGCGCTGGTCGACGCGGGGATCACCGAGGACGACATCGCCGCAATCGGGGCCGACCATGCAGTGGAGGTCGTTGCCGCTCTTGCAGCGGCGGCCGAGGTCCGGTCACTGCTCGCCGAGGTCGAAGAAGGTGCGCGGCGCATGTCCGAACTCATCACTGCGCTCAAGTCGTATTCGTTCCTCG
>CAZDIQ010000265.1:0-2028 GCA_964505525.1 uncultured Acidimicrobiaceae bacterium
CCACAGGTCTCCGAGGTGATGGCCATCGACCTGGCCGGCATGGACGCTTTGGGTGTGGCTGTCGAGGGGCCGGGCTGGGACACCTGGCACGAGGATCGCAACGAACGGGTTGCGGTGATGTCGCACAGGACGGCTGAACACCTGGGGTTGTCGGGTATCGCGATCGGCGACTTCTTCTTCGTCGATGGGAATCGCTTCACATACATGGGTCGGGTGGTGGACTCGCCGAGGGCACCCGGCCTGATGGAGACCGTTGTCGTTCCCCTTCAAGCGGAGAGCACCCTCGGTTTCGATGCGAGTAGAGACCGGATCGTGGTTGTCGTCGAACCCGGCGCTGCCCAGGCTGTGTCACAGGTGCTGCCCTTGGCGTTGGACCCGGCACTACCGGACGCATGGATCGCGTACGCACCGGTGAACGACGAAACTACCCGTCAATCGGTCGATGTCCGATTGCAGTCCCTCGCGGTGGGTCTCGGTGGAGTCATCCTGGTTCTTGGAATAGTCTCGATCGCCAACGCCACACTGACGTCCGTGCTCCAACGAATGAACGAGATCGGTCTGCGGCGCGCCATCGGTGCCCGCCCCCGACACGTAGCGACCCACATCCTGCTGGATTCGGTCGGCATCGGCCTCGTCGGCGGGGTGGTCGGATCCGTGATCGGTGTGACCGCGATGCTGATGCTCGCATTGGCCAAAGGCTGGGTCCCGGTCGTCGATCCACGGGTCGTCGTTCTCGCACCCCTCGGCGGAGCAGTCGCCGGATTCGTCGCAGGTTTGTACCCCGCATACGTAGGAAGTCGGATCGAACCGACGGAAGCACTCCGCCGGTGAAAGTTCTGACCCGTCGCGCGACAAATCTGCGTTGCCGGACACCTAAAGGGATGCAGGTCGAGTTCAGCCGGTGAAGAATGGGTTCTGGAGAGGAATTACTTGAGACACGGAACCAGGAGCGCTGTCCGCGTCGAGGGTCAACCATGAGCAAACGCCAAATGGCACCATCCCGGGTGGTCCTGTTGCTCATCCTGCTCTTTGTTGCCTCGTGTGGGGCTGGCGAACAAGGTCAAGAGGTTTCCTCAACAACGGTCTCGTCCACATCGACGTCGAGTCCGGCGTCAACCACGGCACCGACGACGAATGGCGACGATCCGAACCATGTTGACGGTGCTACAGGCACCGCGGTGTTCAGCGAGGGAGCCGAAGTCCTGGTTGCGGTGACGCCGGACGGGAGCTACAAGACGTCACGGTCTTTCGCTGATGGCACGATCGCCCTGAGTGCGTTCGACACACCTTCCTTGACCCTGTGGGTCATCGCCGGTGACGACGCCGGGAAGAACGTGAATCATCCACCGTCGGGTCCCGACTCGAAGGTGGTTGGTGCCGACTACTGGTCATCTCTCCTGTGGGATGCAGCCCTACGGCTCTCGCGTGGAGGCGCAGGCGACGAGGTCACCTGGACGTCGATCGTGCCAGGGGATACTGCCTACGACGGTCCGGCCGAGGTTTCGTGCGAGTACACCGTGCGACTGGATTCACAGACCAGGCTGCTGCTCGCTTACACGGTCGAATGCCCGGACCGGCCCGCTGCCACATTCGAGATGACCGAGTTCGACCCGGCAGCGCGGATCGACCCTGCCACGTTCCTCGTCCCCGACGATGTCGACAATGTCGTCACGGATCAGGGATTCCATCATGTCACACTGGATGAAGCCAGAGCGGCGGTCGGGTACGCACTTCCCGTACCGCAGCTTCCAACCGGACTTGTCCTGGAGGAGGTCGTGTGGACCCCGCACGCTGTCGAGTCGCCGATGGAAATCAGTGACATGCCATCACGGGATGTCGTCGTGATGGTGTTCCGCGACGGATACCAGCGGGTGACCGTGACCACCCGGACCTTTGTAGCGAGTTTTGACCTCGGTCAAGGGGTAACCGCACCTGTCGTGTGGAACCCATGGGTGGTGGATGGAAGGTCGACAGTCACGATCGAGGGAGCCATCGACGGCACCCCGATCGAGTTCACGTCCTTGGCAG
>CAZDIQ010000266.1:0-2017 GCA_964505525.1 uncultured Acidimicrobiaceae bacterium
TCCGTTTCGGCTTCGGACGCTCCAATACCTTGTCGTCCAGATCGATGACAACGGCAGGGGACCCAAGACTTCCGGCAATCAGGTCAAGGTTCGGACTCGCCTCCCGAGTGTGTACCACGAAGATCGAAGCGTCGTCACGCATGGGTTCGCCTACTCGGCCCACAAGTCCTCAACGAGTCGCTCCAGATAGTCGCGGTATCCGGAGTGCGGCATTGCATCGGTCATCGCGCGGAGCTGATCGTCAGTGATGTATCCGCGTCGATGCGCGATCTCCTCGATACAGGCCACCTTGATCCCCTGCCGATGCTCGATCGTTGCAATGAAGTTGGCGGCCTCGAGCAGACTGTCGTGGGTGCCACTGTCGAGCCATGCGACGCCCCGACCGATACGGATCGCCCGCAGTTCGCCCTTTTCCAGGTACACCCGGTTGAGATCAGTGATTTCCAACTCACCGCGTGAGGACGGTTTCAGTGACCGGGCAATCTCCACGACACTGTTGTCGTACAGATACAACCCGGGGATGGCCAGATTCGATCGTGGTCGGTCGGGCTTCTCCACAAGACTGAGAACGTTGCCTATGTCGTCGACCTCAACGACACCGTATCGCATTGGATCGCTCACGGGGTAACCGTAGATCAAGGCACCGGTCTCGAATTCCGCGATCGTCGACTCGACACCCATCTCGCCGTAGAACAAGTTGTCGCCGAGAATGAGGGCCACAGATTCGTCACCGATGAAGTCAGCGCCGACAATGAACGCCTCAGCAATTCCCCGCGGCGCGGTTTGGACCGCGTATGAGAGCGAGATGCCCCACTGGGACCCGTCTCCCAACAACAGTTCGAACCGTCCAATGTCCGTCGGGGATGAGATCAAGAGGATGTCGGTGATACCTGCGTCGCACAAAGTGGCAAGCGGGTAGTAGATCATCGGTTTGTCGTAGACCGGCTGGAGCTGCTTGCTCGCGACCTGTGTCATCGGATACAGCCGAGATCCGGCCCCGCCAGCGAGGATGATGCCCTTCAAACTCGAGACTCCTTCAGCGGCTGCCACCAATCTGGCCGGTTCTTGTACCACTCGACCGTGCGCATCAGGCCGTCGGCAAAGTCGCTCTGAGGCGCCCATCCGAGCGCTCGCAACCGGGAGGAGTCAACGGCATAGCGAAAATCATGCCCGAGGCGGTCCGCAACCCTGTCGATCCGACTCTCATCGGCACCCAGAGCCTCCAGGATCATGGAGGTTAACTCAAGGTTGGTGACCTGGGCATTGGCACCGATGTTGTAGATCTCACCTGCGGAACCCTCGTCGACAAGAAGGTGCAGGGCGGAACAGTGATCTCGCACGTTCAACCAATCCCGCTCGTTCCTCCCGTCGCCGTACAGAGGGACCGCCTTGCCTTCAAGCAGGTTGGTGATGAACAGTGGAATGACCTTTTCAGGAAATTGGTACGGACCGTAGTTGTTGGTGCACCTTGTGACGACCACGTCCAAGCCAAATGTCACCGCATACGACAGGGCGAGCAGGTCGGAACCGGCTTTCGATGACGAGTACGGTGACGACGGGTTCAGAAGATCGGACTCCCTCGCATACCCGGTGCTTAGCGACCCGTAGACCTCATCGGTTGACACGTGGACAAATCGTGAGATCCCGTGGCGGAGGGCTGCATCGAGAAGAACCCCCGTCCCGACGACGTTGGTTTGAAGGAACGGCGACGGTCCATCGATGGAGCGATCGACATGACTTTCGGCCGCGAAATGCACGACGACATCGTGATCCGGCATGATGCGATCAACGAGGTCCGGGTCGCACACGTCACCGAGCACGAACCGATGCTGTGGAAACTTGTTCAACTCATCGACGGTTGCCTGCACACCAGCGTATGTCAGGGCGTCAAGGTTGGTGATTGTGGCAGTCGGTTCGATGTCCAGCACATGGCGGATGAAGTTTGAACCGATGAATCCGGCTCCACCGGTGACGAGGTATCTGCGGCTCATGGAATCCCCCATTGGACGCGAAAGCA
>CAZDIQ010000267.1:0-2016 GCA_964505525.1 uncultured Acidimicrobiaceae bacterium
GTCCTGTGTCGGTGTCGGTGGGGACGCTGTATCGTGCGGTGACCATCGGGCTGTGGCGCAGCTTGGAAGCGCACCTGCTTTGGGAGCAGGGGGTCGTCAGTTCAAATCTGACCAGCCCGACGTGATTGAGACCCCGGCTCCGGCCGGGGTCTCATCGTTTCGGTCGACTACATCAGGTCGTCGATCGTGGCAATCGCGACGAGGTGGCTCACCTCTTGGGCAAGGGTTGTGTCGAGTGTGACAAAGGCGTCGGCCTGGAGTTGGGTGAGGGCGATGTACTCGGCAACGTAGGTCGAATCCCATCCGAGGTCCTTGGCGATGGCCCACGCCCGTCGCCGCAGGACCGCATCTCCGAGCAGCCGAATTTTCATTCTGCTGAATCGATCGTGCCGTTCGAGTGCCTCGTGTTCCGAGATCTCGCCGACGAGCACCGACCCATACAGCGTCGACAAGACCTGCGAACGAATGAGTGCTGGCGCGACCAGCTGGTGTTCGTCGGATACCTTGATGTCGTTCGCCACGAGATGGAGGACCACTCCTACGTCGATCACGAATCGGCTCATGCCTGCACCTCCCGGGTTGGTCTCGTCGCGTGTACCACGAGATCGATTGCCGTGGCCCCTGCATCCGGGTTGAATCGTGTGCGCTCGCCGAGTTCGATGACATCGAGGTGGCCGACCAGCGATGCGAGGGCGTCCTCGGTCCAATGGATCTCGGGGTCGGTCGGTCCCCCGTAACCGTCCGCGAGGTTCCGAAGCGCGTGACCGACGCCGAACAGGGTCCCACCAGGAGCCAAGGCACCAATGGCATGCCGCATGGCAGACAAGAACTCATCGGCGGGAAGGTGGAGGTAGAACACGATGACGAGGTCGAAGGCGCGCTCGGGGACGTAGGTGACCACATCGGCGATTACCCAGTCGATGTCCGTCTCGCCGGCCAGTCGCTGCGCCTTCGAGATTCCGACAGGCGAGAAGTCGACCGCGGTGACATCCCAGCCTTGCGTTGCGAGCCAGATCGCATTCCGTCCTTCGCCACAAGCGACGTCCAGAGCCGACCCAGGAGCCATCGAATCGACCAACGGCGGCAGGAACTGGTTCGGAGCAGCGGACCAAACAAGGTCGCTGGAGGCGTAGCGATCATCCCATTGTGTGCTGTCCATACCGGCGCACTCTACGCGCCTGCGCGTGGGATGATTCGCAGATGGACAGACCATGGGAACCGATCACGATCGACGAGGTGCAATCCCGCTTCGAACCGACGGGTGTCGACTGGTGGGTGGCCGGTGGTGTCGCGATCGACATGTTCCTCGGATGGCAGACAAGGCCCCATGAGGATCTCGATATCGAGATGTTCAAGACCGATCGCGATGCCCTGTTCGACGTCTTCGAAGGTTGGGAGCTCTTCTTCGTCACTGAGAGCAAACTCCATCCTTGGCATCGCGGCATGGAGATGGCCCCTGAGGTCTTCGGTGTCTGGGGACGGTCCTCGACCGACGCCCCCTGGGCGATCGAGATCATGCTCGCGGACGGTGACGGCGAGACATGGCGGTTCCGACGGGACAACGAGATCTCGGTTCCCCGCTCGCGGCTGACCAGATCCACCTCCTCGGGTGTGCACTACTGCGCACCAGAGGTCCAACTGCTGTTCAAGTCGAAGAAGCGCCGCCCCAAGGACGATGCGGACATGGTGCGGTGCCTTCACCGTCTCGATGCGGACCAGAGGTCGTGGCTTTCAGACGCCCTCGGTCGTTCCGAACCCACCCATGCATGGATCGATCTCATCGCTCAAGCGGAAATCGGAGGCACCGAATGAACGGTGAGGCTGGGTAACCTGCCGGTCATCAGCGGGTGTAGCTCAATGGCAGAGCCCCAGCCTTCCAAGCTGGTCACGCGGGTTCGACTCCCGTCACCCGCTCGACTGATGATTCGTCATCGGCCCTGAGCCCCCGTAGCTCAACGGGATAGAGCAACGGACTTCTAATCCGTAGGTTGCACGTTCGAGTCGTGCCGGGGGTGC
>CAZDIQ010000268.1:0-2007 GCA_964505525.1 uncultured Acidimicrobiaceae bacterium
GGGAGGCCGTAGGTCTTCAGTTCACAGTTCAGAGCGTTCTGTCATCTGTCATCTGTCATCTGTCATCTGCCCTCTGTCATCTGCCCTCTGCAGCCCGGGCAAGGGCCCTCCTCATTGCTTCCGCTCCTCCGAGAACCGCGTCGTCCACCCCGTAGTCATGGAGGTCATGCCACGGGACCCAGCGGGTGTCGAGGACCTCGTCCATGACGCCGATCTCATAGGTCCGTGCAACGAATCCGAGTGCGAGGTCGATGTGGATGTGTCCCGGTTCGTCGGGGCGTGCAGGAATAGGATGGGCATCGATTCTGACCAGGCTGACGCCGACGCGGTCCATCTCGGACAAACCCGTCTCCTCGGCCACCTCGCGTCGGGCTGCAGCCTCGATTGAATCGTCGTCAGCCTCGATGTGACCGCCCGGCTGGAGCCAACGGCGGAATTTGGCGTGGTGGATGAGGAGGAGCGCCGATCCATCCGGCGATGCCACGAATCCCGAGGCGGTGAAATGACCCGGGTCGAATTCGGAACGGGCCCACATGGGCCGTCCGGTCCCCAACGCATCCGCTGCGATTCCCGCAGACACCTCATCACCGACGGGCACGTAGTTGCTGACGATTGATGCGATATCGGAGGGACCCGGCATGGGTTCCACGGTAGCTGACGACAGTAGAGGTGAGCACTGACGGGCGTGATCCCGCGGATGATCACCATTGGGTTGCCTGTATCCTCACAGACGCCTACCGAGGGGATCCCCTGGGCGTCGTCTTCCACCGCCTGCTACAGACCATCAAACTTGAACGCGATGCGTTCGTGTGGATGGATTTCAATGACCGCGCCACCGGGGACGCTGCCATTCTGGTGGTCGCGACCCAGGTGCTCCTGTCGCTCGGTGTGGGTCTGTCGCTGCTCAACCTCCTGAATCCCGTGACCCTGATCCAGGTCCTGATTTCAGGTGCGTTCTTCTGGATTCTCTACTCCGCTGCGGTGTACGCCATCGTCAGATACATCTTCGACGGCCATGGTTCGTTCCCCGTCTACCTGCGGGTGGCAGGCTTTGCCTACCCGACCCTGCTCCTGCTCGTGTTCTCGAACTACGTGTCGGACAACTTCATCGTGATCCTGTTGCTCGGTGCGCCGTGGTTCGTGGTGATCGTTGCCCGCGGTGTGACGTACATCGCCGACCTCCAGGTGCCAAAGGCGTTCATGGCGGCCATCGGTGGCTACGTCGCTGTCACCATTGCCCAGCTCATCCTCGGTGGTCTCAGGATCTTTTGATGCCGAACTACCGGCTTGACATCGCGTACGACGGTGCTCCGTTCTTCGGATATGCGATACAGAAGGATCAGGTGACGGTCCAGGGTCAGATCGAGAAAGCACTCCGCCCACACACCGCAGGTGCCCAGACGGTCGTGGCGGGTCGCACCGACAGGGGCGTGCACGCTTCGTGCCAGGTAATCTCGTTCGTGAGTAGGGAAATCGACACGGAGTATGTGCTGCGTTCGCTCAACAAGCAGCTCGGACCACACATTGCGGCGTACAGCCTCGTCGAGGTGGACGATGACTTCCATGCGAGATTCTCGGCCACGGGCCGTGCCTACTCGTATCGGGTGTTCAACCGCGACATCCACGACCCCCTGCTCGCCGACCGCTCGTGGCACGTTCGCGATGCGCTCGATGTCGATGCCATGAATGAGGCCGTTGCGCACCTCGTCGGAGAACACGACTTCGCTGCTCTGTGCCGGAAGTATCAGAACCGCACCACACATCGCCGTATCCACTGGGCGCAGTGGCGTCGCATCGGGGACGAACTCGAACTTTCGATCGGAGCAAAGGCCTTCTGTCACCAGATGGTGCGTTCGATCGTGGCTCTCGCTGCCGACGTCGGTCGGGGCGAAATGTCCCCCGACGAGATCCCTGACATCCTCGAGTCGAAGGACCGCTCACGAACAAGGGGCGTCGCCCCGGCCCACGGCCTGACCCTGGTGGCCGTAGCCTACGAAGAGCCCCTCC
>CAZDIQ010000269.1:0-1998 GCA_964505525.1 uncultured Acidimicrobiaceae bacterium
GTCCTCTGTCGCCCGCCATTCATCCAACAGAGCGAACGCCTCTTCTTCGCTATATGGGCCGTTCTCTATTCGGTGTTCTAGGAGCATGTCCATGATCTCGCCTACTTGGCGCGATGGTTGGAGACCGAGGTATTCCATCACCTGGTTGCCGTTGATCGGTGGGCGGAGGGCATCGAGCTCCTCCTGTTCGCGCAGCACCGCGATCCGCTCCTCCAGTTCGTCGATCCGTCTGGCGATCTGGCGTGCCTTCTTCTCGTTGCGTGTCGTCACGTCGCTGCGGACGAGTTCGTTGAGTTCATCGAGGAGGTGACCGGCGTCACGCACGTACCGACGCACGGCGGCATCGGTCCAACCCATCTTGTAGGTGTGCGGTCGCATGTGCAGGAACACGAGGTCGCCCACGTTCTGCGTCATCTCGTTGCTGTAACGCAGTTCCTTCATGCGCTTGCGGGTCATCCTCGCACCGACCACCTCGTGGTGATGGAACGTCACGCCCCCATCGCCGTACTCGCGGGTCGCCGGCTTCCCGATGTCGTGGAAGAGCGCGGCAAGTCGCACCTCGAGACGCGGCTCGTCCCGCTCGCTGTCGGCCTTCCCGACGACCGCAATCGTGTGGGCGAGCACGTCCTTGTGCCGATGGATCGGATCCTGCTCCACCGCAAGGGCAGGGAGCTCAGGGATGAAGTGATCGGCAAGCCCGCTCAGGACGAGTGCGGTCAGCGCTTCGACGACGTTCTCACCCACGAGGAGCTTGTCGAGCTCGGTCCTTATCCGCTCTCGCGAGATGATCGACAGGCGGTCCGACATGCGCGCCACGGCGTCGAGTGCGTCTTCATGCGGCGCGAACCCGAGGGTGGACATGAACCTGAAAAGGCGGAGCATCCTGAGCGGATCGTCGGAGAAGAGCACTTCGGGGTCGAGTGGCGTGCGCAGCAAGCCGGCGGAAAGGTCGGCGAGACCACCGTATGGGTCCTCCATCTGTGGTGGCTGCCCGGGTTCCGTCGGCACCCGCAGTGCCATCGCGTTGACGGTGAAATCCCTGCGCGACAAATCCTCCGCAAGGCTCGTACTGAATGACACAACGGGGTTGCGCGAGTCGTCCCGGTAGATCTCCGAGCGGTACGTCGTGACCTCGTGCGACTGCCCGTTCCTGATGAGACCGATCGTCCCGAACTCCTTCCCCGCGAGGAACAGGGACGTCGCCCAACCCGACCCGATCCGCTCGATGTCGTCCGGTCTGGCATCGGTCGTGAAATCAAGGTCGGAGATCGGTCTCGCCAACAGGGCATCACGCACCGACCCGCCGACGAGGTACAGGTTGAAACCAGCCTCCTCGAAACGGGAAGCGAGATCGCGGATGTCGGGTCCGAGAACCTTTGCCAGGCGGTCGGGGGTCATGTGCCGAGCTCCCGTGCCCGGTTCGCGAGTTCGTCTGCGTATTCGTTCCACGTGTAGCCGATGTGCGCCCTGATCCAGACAAGCTCGAGTTCCGGTCTCGCCCTGTAGGTGTCGTACGCCTTCCTCACGAGATCGAGGTTCTCCACCGGTCCGCTCTTGCGCTTCCAGCCGTTGCGCTGCCAACCCGCCGCCCACTCGTTGATGGTGCGCACGGCAAGGTTGGAATCCGAATAGACCGTGGCCGGGGTGCCCTTCGGCACGAGCGAAGCAGCCTCGATGAGGGCGATGAGTTCCATCCGATTGTTGGTGGTATCAGGATCGGCACCGCTCGCCTCCCCGACGACAGACCCATCCACCACATACACAGCCCCCCAACCACCAGGGCCGGGATTCGGCGACGAACTCCCGTCGGTGAAGACCCCGGTTTGTGGGTTGCCGTTGGCACCAGAATCGGTCGGCGTGTTCCGCTTCGACGACGACCCGCCGGCTCCCGATCCCGATCGGCGACAGTCCATGCACTGCTTCGGAACCCACCCGGGATACCGATCAAGGACCTCCTGGGACAAAACAAACGAGGAACCACAATCCCTGCATGTGAAA
>CAZDIQ010000270.1:0-1967 GCA_964505525.1 uncultured Acidimicrobiaceae bacterium
GAGTCGACGGCTGCGCGAGCCTCCATCCCGGTTCCGACGAGCGGTGCGTCGGAGGTGATGAGCGGCACGGCTTGGCGCTGCATGTTCGAACCCATGAGGGCACGGTTTGCGTCGTCGTGCTCAAGGAACGGGATGAGTGCCGTCGCCACCGAGACAACCTGCTTCGGGGAAACGTCCATGTAGTCCACCTGGGCGCCAGGCACCGTGTCGACCTCACCACCGGTCTTGCGGACAAGGACGCGATCGTTCGAGAACTTCCCGTCTGCATCGAGGGGTGCATTCGCCTGGGCGATGATGTGACCCTCTTCGAGCGCTGCCGTCAGATAATCGACATGTGCTGTCACCTTGCCGTCGACGACGCGGCGATACGGGGTCTCGATGAATCCGTACGGGTTGACGCGTGCATACGACGCGAGCGACCCGATGAGACCGATGTTCGGACCTTCTGGCGTTTCGATCGGGCACATGCGGCCGTAGTGGGACGGATGGACGTCACGGACCTCGAAACCGGCACGCTCGCGGCTCAGACCACCAGGTCCGAGGGCCGAGAGGCGGCGGCGGTTCGTCAACGATGCAAGCGGGTTCGGCTGATCCAGGAACTGGCTCAGCTGCGACGTCCCGAAGAACTCCTTGATCGATGCCACGACCGGACGGATGTTGATGAGCGTCTGGGGCGTGATCGACTCGGGATCCTGGGTCGTCATCCGCTCGCGGACGACTCGTTCAAGACGGGTCAGACCGACGCGGAGCTGGTTCTGGACGAGCTCGCCGACGGTGCGGATCCGACGGTTCTGGAAATTGTCGATGTCATCGACGCGGTGGTTCTCGACTCCGTTGTGGAGACCCATGAGGTACTTGATCGTGTCGACCATGTCCTCGTTGGTGAGAAGACCCTGTTCGTCCGCGCTGTAGTTCTCAAGGACGGACGTGCCCGTGTCGCCCCGGAGCTTCTGGTTCACCTTGTATCGACCGACCCGTGTCAGGTCGTACCGCTTCGGTGTGCGGAACAGTGTCTTGATCAGAGAACGTGCCGACTCGACGGTCGTGAGTTCGCCCGGACGGAGCTTGCGATACAGGTCGAGCAGCGCTTCGTCCCTCGTCGAGGTCGGGTCCTTCTCGAGTGTGTTGCGGACAAGGTCCGAATCTCCGAGCAGAGCGAGGATCTCCTCGTCGGTCTCGGCGATCGACAGCGCACGGAGGAAGGTCGTGACGAACTGGCGGCGCTTGCGGTCGACGCGGACACCGATCGTGTCCTTCTTGTCGATGTCGAACTCGAGCCACGCTCCACGGCCGGGGATGACCTTGGATGCATACATCCGTCGTCCCGACGTCTTGTCGATGGTCTCATCGAAGTACACACCAGGGCTGCGGACGAGCTGGCTGACGACAACCCTCTCGGTGCCGTTGATGATGAACGTGCCGTTGCGGGTCATCATCGGGAAGTCACCGAGGAATACCTGCTGCTCCTTGATCTCACCGGTCTCCTTGTTCAGGAAACGCGCGGTGACGAACAGCGGACGCGAGAAATTCGAATCGCGGTCCTTGGCTTCTTCGATGGTGAGGGGCGGCTCATCGAAACGATGATCAGTGAGCTCGAGGGCAAGGTTGCCGGTGAAATCTTCGATGGGGGAAACCTCATCGAACATCTGCTTGAGTCCGGACTCTAGAAAGGCTTCGAACGACTCTCTCTGGATGCCGAGGAGGTCTGGGACTTCCTGGACTTCAGGGATCTTGGCGAACGACAACCGGCTGGAACGCGCACGGGCCAACGCGACTCCTCCTCATTTATAGACGACGCAGCAACAACGGGGCTGAGAACAATTAAGGGCGAATGCGTCAGGATAGCACAAATCCGAGATAGCGCACCACTACCTCGGCTCGTCCTGGGGAGAGTCGTCAAACCGTCTTTCAACTGTGTCGGCAGGATACAGGAACACACGGGTACGGTCAAGAATCGGTTTCGTCTG
>CAZDIQ010000271.1:0-1961 GCA_964505525.1 uncultured Acidimicrobiaceae bacterium
GAGTCGGATGCCTTCGAGCACGCCCGATCGATGGTTGCGTCGCACGACACGGTTCTCGTCGAGGCCAACCTCGAGTCCTCATTCGCTCTTCGTGTCGGCGGTGACGCCGCCGGTCGCGAGTCCACCGTCGTTGTCGCCGACGCTTCTCAGCTGACGAACCCTGAGGGGTTTGTCGAAACCATCCGACCGGATCGGGGCGTGGCGCTGGTCGCCCTCGGTGAACTCGGGTCCGTAGGGGCGACGATCCACGTTGCGGCCGATGGGACTGCCAACATCGACCAACTCGATCTTGAGTTCCAGGCGGCACACCTACCGCGGGAGACGATCGAGGCGCTGAGTGACCTACTCGACGAAGCGATCGAACGAACCACGGACTATCCGATCGAATCCGATGTCGCCGAGATACTGAGAGAGGTCGACGCCCAAGCCGCCAGGACCGGTCCTGCAGAGGGCGACGCACCGGAGGCTCCCGATCTTCTCGACGTTGGTGCGGATAAGGATCCGCACTCTGAATGGCCCGAGGTTCTCGTCCGGGTTCTGGGACCGCCCAGCGTTGACGGCTTCCCACAGTTGGGACGTGTCGAGACCAACATCGTCACCTTCCTGGCAGCGAAGGAAGGCTCGGCGACCAAGGACCAACTTGTCCATGCAGTTTGGGGCGGCCGACTCGTCAGCGACCAGACTCTGTTCAACCGTGTTGCGAAGACCCGTGCCGTTCTCGGTGAGTACCTGCCGGCACGCACCCGAAGTTCGGTGACTATCGACCTCGATCGGCGAGTCGGAACCGACCTTGACGTCCTGGCCCGGACACTTCAAGACTCGGTTGCGCTGTCTGCGGTTCAGGCGATTGATGCGTTGACCGCATCGCTCGACCTCGTCCGAGGTGTGCCGTTCGATGGGGCCGACTTCGACTGGGCGCACGAGCAGCAGTTCGTCGCCGATGCCTGCGAGACCGTCGAGGCAGCCACGCTCCGAGTGGTCAACCTCGCTCTCGAACTCGGTGACCCGGCGTCCGCACGTCACGCGATCTGCCAAGGACTCCGGGCACTCCCCGGTAACGAGCCGATCTATCGCGCTCGAATGCGGATCGAACACGCCACCGGGAACATCGACGGAGTGAGCGGGGCATTTCGCGAGCTGTCATCCGTACTGCTGGGAGCGGCGGATGACGGCTTCGAGTTCGAGCCGTCACCCGAGACCGTCGATCTTCATCGCCGCCTCGGTGTCATCGGTTCGCGATCACCCACGAAACCCGCCCCTTCCGCCGGCCAATCGTCATTGCAGCATCGCTGACAGATTGTCTGTCATGAAGCCTGCGGTGATCTGACCTGTCTGGTTACCGAAGAGCACACGGTCTCGCGGAATTTGGGCGAGCGACGTTGTGGCGTAGCTGCGTATCTCGGTGAGCACGGCGCTGGGCACGTTGGAGATGACCCAGTACTGCCGCTCGTAGGGCCCGAACTTGGGTTGCATGATGTTCTTCCATTGATGAACCCAGAACGCACAGAAGGCAACGAGCTCGTGATCGCCCGCTTCGGAGGCGGCTCGAGCGTTCGCCAGTAGCCATTGCCACGGCCATTCGCTCGTTTCGCCGAACTTCTCCATCTCGAACCTCTTGAGGAGTGCCTGCGGATCGATCAATCCACCGCAGGCCGATCCCCAGCTGAATACACATCGTTCGATCTCGTCGGCTGAGTTTCCGGGGGTGTTTGTGGTGTAGATCAGATCGGTGAGCACGTCTCGACACCGATCGAGGTCCACCGTTGGCGACCATGGCGTCGGTGTTGGTCGCGACGATGTGGACGGAGTGGACCGTTGAAGATCCTCGTAGGGGTCCGACATAGCGGCGCCGGACCGGCTGACGTGGTCAGTCCACCGTTGACCATCGAAGTACCTGTACTCGAACCGCTCTGTCGGGTCGGGATACCAGTCTGGAAGTCGGTCAGCCATTGGCAATTACT
>CAZDIQ010000272.1:0-1953 GCA_964505525.1 uncultured Acidimicrobiaceae bacterium
TCGCATGAAGTACGTTCCGTTCGAGGTCGTCAGCGATTTCATGCCGAGCGGCGATCAACCCGAGGCGATTGCACGGTTGGTCGAGGGGATCGAAAGAGGCGATCGGTTCCAGACGCTGCTCGGCATCACAGGGTCGGGCAAGTCGGCGACGATCGCATGGTTGATCGAACAGGTCCAGCGACCGACGCTCGTGCTCGCTCCCAACAAGGCGCTCGCCGCCCAGCTGGCGAACGAGTACCGCCAATTCTTCCCCAACAACCGTGTCGAATACTTCGTGTCGTACTACGACTACTACCAGCCCGAGGCGTACATCGCCCAGACGGACACCTACATCGAGAAGGAATCGACGATCAACGACGAGATCGACCGACTTCGACACGCCGCAACGGCCGCGCTCCTGACGAGAAGGGACGTGATCATCGTGGCTTCGGTGTCGGCCATCTACGGTCTCGGCTCGCCCGACCACTACGAAGGGCAACTGCTGCGTCTCGTGTCGGGTGTCGAGTTCGCTCTCGATGAAGCCATCAAGCGTCTTGTGAACATCCAATACGACCGCAACGAGGTGAATCTGACCCGCGGGACCTTCAGGGTCAAGGGCGACACGCTCGAGATCTTCACGACCTATGACGAGACGATCGTCCGGGTCGAGTACTGGGGCGACGAGGTTGAACGCATTTCACGGATGAACCCCATCACCGGGGAGGTCATCGAGGTGATGAGTGAGGTCTACGTGTATCCCGCAACCCACTATGTGACCTCAACCGAGATCCTCGAGAGGGCCATCAACGGGATCGAGGATGAGCTCGAGCTCCACCTCGGGAAGTTGGAGAAACAGGGGAAGCTTCTCGAGGCCCAGCGTCTCAGGATGCGGACGCACTACGACGTCGAAATGATGCGCGAAGTCGGATATTGCTCAGGCATCGAGAACTATTCGCGGTATCTGGACGGGCGCGAGGCAGGCGAGGCCCCATTCACACTCCTCGACTACTTCCCCGATGATTTCCTGCTCGTGGTCGATGAGAGTCATGTCACGATCCCGCAGATCAATGGCCAATTCGCCGGCGACAAGTCGCGCAAGGACATGCTGATCGAGCACGGTTTCCGGCTGCCGTCTGCGCTCGACAACCGACCGCTGACATTCGACGAGTGGTATGGCCGTGTGAATCAAGCCGTGCTCCTTTCGGCCACCCCGAGCGCTTGGGAGATCCGTGAGTCCGCCCAGGTCGTCGAGCAGATCATCAGACCCACGGGCCTTGTCGATCCGCAGGTCATCGTCCGACCCACCAAGGGTCAGATCGACGATCTCGTTGGTGAGATCCAGACTGCTGCTGCCAACGACCAGCGGGTGCTGGTCACGACCCTGACGAAGAAGATGTCCGAGGATCTCAGCGACTATCTGCTCGAGCTCGGCGTTCGTGCGAGATATCTCCACAGCGACATCGACACCCTCGAACGCGTGCAGATCCTCAGGGACCTTCGCCTCGGCGAGTACGACGTCCTGATCGGGGTCAACCTCCTGAGGGAAGGGCTCGATCTACCCGAGGTTGCACTCGTAGCCATCCTCGATGCCGACAAGGAGGGGTTTCTCAGGTCAGGGACCAGCCTCATCCAGACGATCGGTCGAGCGGCGCGCAACGTCGACGGATCGGTCGTGATGTACGCCGACCATGTCACCGACTCGATGCGCAGAGCCCTCAACGAGACCAACCGACGCAGGATGTTGCAACTCGAATACAACGAGGAGCACGGGATAGACCCACAAACCATCCGCAAGAAGGTATCGGACATCCTCGAACTCGTTTCTTCTGGCAATGCTCCGTCGGTTGACAAGCGGGCAAACGAACTCAGGCGCCGCGAGCCGCTCGATCTCACGACGCCCGATCTCAGACGGTTGATCCAGAGTCTCGAGACGGAGATGAACGAGTCCGCAGCCGAACTCCGGTTCGAATACGC
>CAZDIQ010000273.1:0-1903 GCA_964505525.1 uncultured Acidimicrobiaceae bacterium
GCGTACCCTGGGTTCGGCGGGTACATAAATGTGGGTCCCCAGCCCACAGAACGGGATCAGGAGTGGTGTCCGCTTTCATATAACCATGGGTAAAACCTGCTGTAACTCTTGATTAGGGGTGTAAAGATGGTTATAGTCATGGTTATGGACTATCAAAGTCTCCCCATCGGTGAACTCCTCGAGGATCTCGCAAAGCGAGTGCGCTCCGAGCGGCTGAACCGGAACCTCACACAGCGAGAGCTCGCAGACAACGCAGGCGTATCCGTCGACACGATTCGCAGTCTGGAATCCGGAGGCAATGCGACGCTGGCAGTCTTCGTGAAGGTGCTACGAGCGCTCGATCTCGACGATCGGCTCGCATTGTTGATTCCTGCGCCGACGGCATCACCCATCCAGGTGGCACAACGCGAGGGATATGTTCGGGAGCGCGCCTCGGGTTCACGGTCCCCGGGCAGGTCAACCGAATGGCAGTTTGAGGACGCTCCCGACGGCTCGCCTCCGGTGCCGTGATGACAACTCGATCCATCCCGATTGATACGGCTGAAATCAGGCTGTGGGGCTCTCGGATCGGGGTCGCCTATTGGGATCAGGCGGCAGGGGTCGGGGTGTTCGAATACGATCCGCGGTTCGTCTCATCCGCGATCGAGGTGTCGCCGATCGTCATGCCGCTTCGGCGGGGTCCGTACTCGTTTCCCGAACTCAGTCGCCCAGGGTCTGACTTCAAAGGTCTCCCCGGTCTCCTCGCCGACTCGCTCCCCGACTCGTGGGGGTACCAGCTGCTGAACGCGGCACTTGAGGCTCGCGGACGTCCGGCCAACAGTTTCAATCCGGTCGAGCAGCTCTGCTATGTCGGCACGAGAGGCATGGGGGCGTTGGAGTTCGAGCCCGCCACCCATGCCCGGACGGAGGCGGTCCCAGTCGATGTGGATTGGATTGCGGAGCTGGCGAGCCGTGTCGTTGCGAGTCGGTCGAGCCTCGCGGCGCCGCTTGATGCAGCTGGACTCGAAGACCTGATCCGGGTCGGTTCCTCGGTCGGTGGGCAACGCGCAAAGGCGCTGATCGCATGGAATCCGGAGACCAACGAAATGCGATCCGGACAGGTCGATGCGCCTGAGGGCTACTCACAGTGGATTCTCAAGTTCGATGGGCTCGTCAAGGACGGATCAGCTCTTGGCGACCCGGTCGGCTGGGGTCGCGTGGAGTTTGCGTACAGCAAGATGGCGGACCTGTGCGGCGTGATGATGTCGGCGGCACGACTGCTCCACGACGAATCCGGTCGGGCTCACTTCATGACCCGACGCTTCGACCGAGGGGACGGTCACACGAAGTGGCACGTGCAGACACTGTCCGCAATGGGGCACTTCGACTACAACCGGCCGGGGCTCATCGGATATGAGGATGCAATGGACATCCTGATCCGGCTTGGATCCCCGTTCTCGGACATCGAGCAGCTGTTCCGCGTCATGGTGTTCAACGTGGTCGGTCGGAATCAGGACGACCATACGAAGAACATCTCCTATGTGATGGACACACGGGGAACCTGGCGAATGGCTCCCGCATACGATCTGACCTGGTCATACAACCCGGAGGGTGCATGGACCTCGCTGCACCAGATGAGCGTCAATGGCAAGAGGAGTGAGATCGCCAGGGAAGACCTGCTCGCCGTTGGTCGGCGCTATGGAATCTCGAATCCGGCAGGCGTGATCCGATCGACCGTGGAAGTGTTTTCGTCGTGGCGGGAGTTCGCCACCGATACCGACGTGCCCGAATCCCTCGTCCGTGCAGTGGAAGACTCGCTGAGAGTGAATCTGTAGTTCGTGTCGTGGCCGACGGTTCGTTCTGTGGGCTGGGGACCCACATTTATGTACCCGCCGAACCCAGGGTACGCGGAGAAAGCCTTCAG
>CAZDIQ010000274.1:0-1903 GCA_964505525.1 uncultured Acidimicrobiaceae bacterium
CGAACTCGTACGCCGAACCCTGATGGATGCGCTCGAGAGCCTCGATCGCCGAGAGACCTTTGTCGGAACGCACCTCGTCGTAGGCGCTTGCGACCTTGATGATCTTCGAAGCGACAGGGACGTCAGGATCAGTCTCAACCCCTGGCGACCGATAGGGCCGATGCTGCTGGGCGACCAGCGTGCTGACGTGCTCAAGGTATGGCGCCTCGGCAATGATCTGTGCGCCCCAGCGCGCAATGTCTTCCTCGGTGAAACCGGCCTTGACGATGGCGGGTTCGTTCAGTGTGATCCGCCCGACATCGTGCATCAGGGCCGCGTACTCCAACTCGATGACGTCGTTTGGATGCAGCCCCATCTCCTGGGCAATCGCGACGGCGAGGTCCGCCGTACGCGTCGAGTGCCCAGCCACGGCGAGTCCTGCGACTTCGGGAATCTGTGCGAGTGCCCGGATCGTCTGCCCGTAGGTGACTCGCGTCGAGTGATAGCGAGTGAACGCGAGGTGACCAAAGGCGTATGGCAGGACGGCGACCGCTACCGCCCACGCACCCATATACGGCCACGTCAGACCGAACAAGGCTCCTGCCGCAAAGATCGACACGACAACGGCCCAGTCCTCGAGAGCAAGAAGCCACAGATAGCGTCCGGCAAGATCACTCCGCTCGAGACCGACGAAGGCTGCGACGAGTGCACGCACGATGAACCAGACGAGACCGGAGAGCAGGACCACGGCGACAATCGACCACGATTCGTCAAGGACGTCGGCCTCGAGGATCACATCGTCGAGCATGAGGAAAGCCACGGTGTATGACGCCATCGCGACGGCATCGGTGAGGAAATCCCCATCGGTCCGGTCGACCTGAACGAGCAGGTTCCGTTCGACCAGCCCGGATGCACACAGGGCAAGGCAGACCGCCGCGGCTATGGCGATCGGGTCGCCCATCAGGATCGATGCACCGACCGTCGCTCCGATACCGAGGGACAATCGGGAGCCGGAGGGTGCGGGAACCGCTATCAGCGAGATGGCTGTGATTGCCACGGCCCACACGATGACCGGCCACAGCCACTGGATCGTTTCGTCTTCGGTGGTTGTGACGCCGACCACGATGAACGTTATGGCCACGATATTGAGGCTCAGCCAGGTGACGACCGTGAGCGTGCGGAGCCGGAGTTCAGCCATGGGTGTGCTCCCCACCGTTTCGCGCCTCGACCCCTGCAGTGTGCTCCTGCCTCGGATACTCGATCCGACCACGGACCCGGTCGATCGTGTCAAGCGATTGTGCGTGGCTGCGTTCGGCACGGCGCCGCGCCTCTTCCTCTGAGATCTCCACCGGCGATCCGTATCGCTCGCCGGATTCCTTGAGTGCCTCCACGAAGGCCTCAACAACCTCGGGATCAAATTGTGATCCGCCGTTCCGCCGCAGTTCGGACAGCGCGTACTCCTGGGACATTGCAATCCGGTACGACCGTGTCGATGTCATCGCATCGAACGAATCCGCCACGGACAGAATCCTTGCCTCAAGGGACGGAAGCTCGCCGACTTCGCCATCCCCGCCGTGATAACCGTTCCCGTCAAAATGTGCATGATGGTTGGCTGCAATTTCGACCATCGGACGCAGGAACTCCACCTCGCTGAGGAGGTTCTCCACGTGGTGGACGTGACTCTGCATCTCTCGATACTCCTCATCGGTGAGACGTGACTTCTTGCGGATGACCTCACGGGGGACCGCGAGTTTCCCCACGTCGTGGATGAGGGCTGCCCAGCGCAGACGTTCGAGCTGTGTCCCGTTGAAACCGAGATGCTGACCGATCATGTTGGAGAAGTACGCAACACGCTCGGTGTGACCCCGCGTGTAGAGATCCTTTGCCTCGAGCGCCTTGATGAAGCCGGCAAGCGTCGAGAGCT
>CAZDIQ010000275.1:0-1814 GCA_964505525.1 uncultured Acidimicrobiaceae bacterium
CGCTTCTCGTTGTTCACGATGATCTCGGGAGCACCGAGGTCGATGAGTCGCTTGAGGCGGTTGTTGCGGTTGATCACGCGGCGGTACAGATCGTTCATGTCGGACGTGGCGAATCGACCACCGTCGAGCTGGACCATCGGACGCAGATCCGGCGGGATCACCGGGATCGCCTCGAGGATCATGCCCTGGGGATCGTTCTTGCCATCCGCAAACGGCTGCACGACCTTGAGTCGCTTCATGGCGCGCTGACGGCGCTGCTGGGACTTCGCATCGAGATCGGCACGGAGGCTTTCGATCTCTTCCTGGAGGTCCATGCGTGCGATGAGGTCCTTGACGAACTCCGCACCCATGCCACCGACGTAGTAATCGCCGTAACGGTCGATGATCTCACGCCACAGCTGCTCGGACTCGATGAGGTCGCGAGGCTTCATGGTCTTGAAGCTGTCAAAGGCCTCGTCGAGCAGTTCGACCTCGACGGCAGAACGGTCCTGACGGTCCTTGATCTCCCGGTCGACTTCCTTCTTCCGAGCGGTGATCTCGTTCGGCTTTGCGCCGGCGTCCTCCATCTGGGCGAGCTCGCCCTCGAGACGCTCGAGTCTGGCTTCCTGCCATTCCTCGAACTCCTCGGTGATGAGGATCCGCTCGTGACGGGCGGCTTCCTCGAGATCGGGGAGATCCTTCGTGCGCTTCTCGGCATCGACGAACGTGACGAGATACGCGGCGAAGTAGATGACCTTCTCGAGATCCTTCGGCGACATGTCGAGCAGGTACCCGAGACGCGACGGGACGCCCTTGAAGAACCAGATGTGGGTGACGGGGGCGGCAAGCTCGATGTGGCCCATGCGCTCACGACGAACCTTCGCACGCGTGACCTCGACGCCGCAACGCTCACAGATCACACCGCGGAAACGCACCCTCTTGTACTTGCCGCAGTAGCACTCCCAGTCCCTGGTGGGACCGAAGATGCGCTCGTCGAAGAGACCGTCCTTCTCAGGCTTCAAGGTCCGGTAGTTGATCGTTTCGGGTTTCTTGACCTCGCCGAAGGACCACGACCGGATCTGATCCGAAGACGCCAGACCGATTCTCAGTTCATCAAATACTTGTGCCACCTATAGCTCCCGCTCTCAAATCTTCTAGACAGTTTCCATGTCGGGTCGTTCGGGCCGTGAGATGTCGATTCCGAGCGACTGCGCCGTCCGGAAGACATCGTCTTCAAGGTCTTTCAGGTCCACTTCCTCACCGGCCGAGAGCATCTCGACGTTGAGGCACAGTGATTGCATCTCCTTGACGAGCACCTTGAAGGACTCGGGGATGCCTGGTTCCGGGATGTTCTCGCCCTTGACGATCGCCTCGTACACCTTGACGCGTCCGCGGACATCGTCCGACTTGATGGTGAGGAGCTCCTGGAGGGCGTAGGCAGCGCCGTACGCCTCGAGTGCCCATACTTCCATCTCGCCGAATCGCTGACCACCGAACTGCGCCTTACCACCGAGCGGCTGCTGGGTGATCATGGAGTACGGACCGGTCGACCGTGCGTGGATCTTGTGATCCACCAGGTGGACGAGCTTGAGGATGTACATGTAGCCGACGGTGATCGGCGAGTCGAACGGCAAGCCGCTTCGCCCGTCGAAGAGTTGACCCTTGCCCTCTGGGTTGATCAGTTGGACACCGTCGCGATTCGGGAACGACTTCTCGAGCACCTTGAGGACCTCGTCCTCATGGGCTCCGTCGAACACCGGCGTGGCAACATGGGTCCATGGTGCCGCACCGCCCGATGCATGGCTTTCGAGATCATCGAATGCTTCCCAGCCCGT
>CAZDIQ010000276.1:0-1805 GCA_964505525.1 uncultured Acidimicrobiaceae bacterium
GTACCGACATCAGCGACCATCCCGACCTGTGTCTCGCGGACGGAGAACACGGCATCGGAGGAGGCGAAACGCACGTCGCATGCGGTGATGAGGTCGATGCCCGCACCGATGCAGTAGCCGTGGATGGCAGCGATCACAGGCTTGGGATTGTCGGCGACCGATGTGAAGGTGCGCTGGAGTCGCTTGACCGTCTGGTAGAAATCCATCCGACCTGCCACATCGGAACTATCACCTCCCGTGAGCATCGGGGCGAAAGCCTTGAGGTCGATTCCCACGGTGAAGGCTGATCCCTTCGCTGCGATCACAATGACCCTGACGTCATCGTTCGTCGCGAGGGCGTCCATCACGACGGGAAGGTCGGCCCAGAACTCGGGAGCGAATGCGTTCCGCTGCTCTTCGCGATCAAGCCACACCGTGGCGATGTGGTCGGCGATCTCGACGGTGAGTACGTCGGATTCGGGGATGTGATGCGTGTCCATGGGGTGAGGCTAGCTCTCGCATTGGAACCGAATCGTCTCGCGCGCCCGTCATACCTCCAAGCCGGTGTCAATCGGCGCAAGGGAGACGCAAATGAAGACTACGAAACCCAACCAGCCGGGAGCATGGAGGGTCGTGCTCCTGATTGTGATTGCATCCATGGTGATTGCGGCCTGCTCGAGCAGTAGTGACGGTGGGCCGGAGAGCATGACGGCACCCGTCGATGGCGGCGATGTGCAGTACTTCGGCGACATCGACACAGCCCCACCGACAACGGTCGCGGCCGCTCTTACGGCCGGGGGCGAGGCACCACGTGGCGAGGCCGACGCATCGATCGTGTTCCAGAACGTAGGGAACACTGCCATCGACGCAAAGGTCATCCGCGATGGTCGTATCGATGTCCGTATCGAGGAAGGCCAGTTCGACACCAAGGGTGCCGAGCTCAGGTCGATCGCATCCGACCTCGGTGGCTACATCGCGTCGGGCGAGAGCCACGTCGAGGGGCACGGAGAGAACCGGTACGCGGTCGGATGGTTCACGCTCAAGGTTCCGAGCGACCGCTTCGAGGATGCCGTCGACAGGGTGGAGGGCCTCGGGGTGCGCGTGTCGTCGGCACTCTCGAGTCAGGACGTGACCGAGGAGTACGTCGATCTGCAGGGTCGGCTCAACTACTGGGAGCGTCAGGAGGCCTTCTACGCAAAGCTCATGAGCGAGGCTGAGACCATCGAGGATCTTGTTGTCGTCCAGACGAGGATGCAGGACGTCCTCCTGAACATCGAACAGATCGAAGGCCGACTGCGGTACCTCGACGGGAGAACGGCATACGCCACCTTGACCGTCGGCCTCACCGAGGTCCCCGATGAGATCGTGCCCGTCGTGGTCGTCGACCCTGATCCGGGTCCGATCGCAGAGGCATTCGACCAGGCGGGCGAGGTACTGCTCGCAACGGTGGCGTTCATGATCGTCGCTGCAGCTGTCGTCATCCCACTCGGCATCCTCGCGATGCTCGCGTGGCTGGTGTTCAGACTGCTTGCACCCAGGAAGAGGGAACAGCCCGTCGTCGAGGTGTGACCGCACCGCCCGACCCAGCGCGGATCCGGGGGACACGTTTGAGAGAGACATGTCCCCCGCTTCGCGTCCTTGGCTCCTCCCTCCACAACCGGAAGGAGGGAACAACTCGGATTGAGACCGAGGGTCACTCTCTCCGATGACACAAAATGTTCGCCATGGCAAACATTTCGCCTCGCAGGAGGGAGCGTTGGCTCCGAACGGACATGAATGTTCGCCACATCGAACATTCGGCCTGAAAGGTGGTCGCAATGCCAGCA
>CAZDIQ010000277.1:0-1798 GCA_964505525.1 uncultured Acidimicrobiaceae bacterium
CACCCGTGAGGACAAGTACTTTCGGTTCCATCAATCAGCCTTTCGGACGCGTCGCTACGGGGCACGATGCAACGTACCCCGACTCGCCGACACTCCGTGCCCTACAAGGCTTGATCGAGTCGTGCGAAGTGTTCCTCAATTGTCGCAGGGTGCGGTGTCAATGCCCCATTCTCGACGATCCTGCCCATGCAGACCGCGTGGGTGATCGCGTTCCATGTGTTGGCATGGCGTTCGACAACGCGCTGTCCGGTCGCAGGGTCGTCCTTGCCCGCGGTCAGTTGTGCGCGGGCTGCGTCACCCAACCCGAAACCGAACCAGGCGCTATCGCGAACTTCGACGCGGACGGCATCGCCGTCGAGGAGCGAGATAGCCACTTCACCGAGCATTGCGGACCCCTCAGGCTTGGTTCCGGTGATCTATCGGTCGGCCCTCCGTCGTGCGATTGCAGCCTCGTAGATCTCGATGAGACGTACGTAACTCGCCTCGGCACCGAAGTTGTTCACAAACTCCTCACGGGCCCGGGTGCGCAGGCCGGGAAGCGTGTTGTCGCTCGCAACGGTCCGGATCACCTGCGCCAGGGCATCGGCATCCCCCGGTGGGACGAGAAATCCCGTCCGACCGTCATCGACAATCTCCGTGAGGGAACCGAGGTCCGATGCGATGACGGGCGTACCGACCGCAAAGGACTCCGCGATCGTCTTGGGGAATCCCTCATAGTTCTGGGACGGAACGATGGTCGCCACAGCCCCACCGACCAGGTCTGCAACGGTTGAGGGATCGACCCGCCCAAGGAACTCGATCGCGTCGCTTGCGGCGGCGGCAGCAATGACGTCGGCTTCAAGCCCTCCCGCACCCGCCATCTTGAGCGGTGGTGGGTCGTCGAGCTGATCCCATGCCGCGAGCAGCGTCGGAATGCCCTTGTTCGCCTCCAGGCGCCCGAGATACAGGAAGTACCCTCCGGAACCCGAGCGGAATCCCGGGTCCGGGTGGACGAAGTTCGGCTTCACGTGCATCCGTTCGACAGGCAACCCCGACCCGGCGAGTTTCGAGCGTGCGAACTCGGACAACAGAATCGCGGCGTCCAGATCGTTCTGAGGCGTACCGATCGCCTTGTGAAGGGCAAGCGCTGCAACCACCGGCACCGAAGCGACCCTCGAATCCCGGTAGCACCCGTGTTGCACGGCCGGCCACCCGATGGATCGCCCGATGCAGTCCTCACAGATGTCACCGTCTCTGAACAGAATCCCGGAAGCGCACGTGTAGCGATAGTTGTGGATGGTCTGAACCACAGCGGCTCCGGCTCGGCGGGCACTACGGATCGCTGCTTGGGAGATCTGGGGCAACCAATTGTGGAAGTGCACGATGTCGGCGTTGGTGTCCCGTACCTGTTCCGCGAGGGCCCTGGCCGCTGGTCGGTTCCACACGGTCCCCGCTGCGACCGCAATGGTCTCGAGACCGGAGAAGTCGTGGTTGTGTCTCGTGAAGGTGGAAACGTTGTGTCCGTGGGACGACAACAGCGCAACTTCATCCTCGAATACCTGGTCCTCGCCGCCGGCGATCCGATAGAAGTTGTGGGCAACAATGACGTTCACAGGCAGCACCTTGCCACATCCATGGATCCACCGACCGAATTTCGTTCGCTACCGGGTTCCGCTGACCGGAAGCCAGTGGGCCTGTGCGCTTGACGGCTTGAACTGGTTGTCGGCGTTGCCCTGGTTGTTCGTGAACCGGAAATACATCGTGGTGTTCGACGGCCGGAACAACGCAGGAGAGAACTTGCCATTGTTGTTCCAATCAC
>CAZDIQ010000278.1:0-1778 GCA_964505525.1 uncultured Acidimicrobiaceae bacterium
AGGTGTACCTGCTCCAGACCCTCCTCGCCGAGGCGCTGGCGGCGAGCGACGAGGGTCGGAGGCGGCTGATCGACCTTGCCGTCTCCGAGTACACCGTCGGCGTGTCGCTGGTCGATGCGACCCGCGAGATCCTGTGGAACATGACCCCGGGGGTCCTTGCCACGCACCTGATCGGTGGGCTGACCGTCGAGGAGGCGGGGATCGACCTCGGGAAGCTCAGGAAGACCTCATTACCCGCAGCAGCGATCGACGACACGAGCGCCTTCGTGCTTCCCCCGTTGCCCAACACCCTGTTCACCCGTGACTCGTCGTGTTGGATCTACGGCGGGGTGTCCATCAACCCGATGTATTGGCCGGCTCGCCGGCTCGAGGCATACAACGTGGCGATGATCTACAAGTACCACCCGATGTTCGCCGCCGCGGACTTCGAGTACTGGTACCCACCTCTCGGTGACGACGGTCGGTTCAACACGAACGACTTCGGTCGGGCGTCGTTGGAGGGTGGCGACGTGCAACCGATCGGCAACGGCACCGTGCTCATCGGACTGAGCGAACGCACCCAGGCGAGGATGATCGAACAGGTCGCCAAGGCGCTCTTCGACAGCGGTGCAGCCGAGCGGGTGATCGCTGCCGTGATGACCAAGGACAGGGCCCACATGCACCTCGACACCGTCTTCACCCTGCTCGACCGCGACAAGGCGACCGCATACCCGAGGGTCGTCGACAACGTGCGGGCCATCAGCCTGCGCCCCGGTACGAACGGTGGCTTCCACGTCACCGAGGAGGACGGATTCATCCCGGCCGTCGCCGACGCACTCGGGGTCTCGTCGCTGCAGGTCATCGAGACGGGCGGCGACGCCTACCAGCAGGAGCGAGAGCAGTGGGACGACGGGAACAACGTCGTCGCCCTCGAACCCGGTGTTGTCGTCGCCTACGAACGCAACACCCACACGATCGCGGCGATGCGCAAGGCCGGTGTCGAGGTGGTGACGATCGAAGGGTTCGAGCTCGGCAAGGGGCGCGGCGGTGGGCACTGTATGACCTGTCCGCTGGTCCGTGATCCCCTGTAGGAGACCGTAGGAGACAGGACCAAGGCGTGGAGTGAAAGGCGAAACGAGGAGCTTCGATGAGTGACCACGACGTGACCCAAACCCCAGGGACGGCGGAGGACAAGAAGGGGCGATTCACCCTTCCGTCGGCGTACACGATCCTTTTCGCCCTCATCGTGCTGGCAGCCATTGCGACGTGGATCGTGCCGGCGGGTACCTACGACCTGACCGAGGACGGCGAGCCGATCCCCGGTACCTACCACGAGGTCGAGTCGAACCCACAACGGATCCTGACCGACTCGGTCACCGCCCCGATCAACGGTCTGTACGGCATCGAGGACGAGACCGGCAACATCAACTACTACAACTCCGGCACCCTGTTCGGTGCGATCGATGTCGCCCTGTTCATCATCGTCATCGGTGGATTCCTCGGTGTCACGATGAAGACCGGTGCCATCCAGGTCGGGATCGGTCGACTCGTTTCCCGCCTGCGCGGCAGGGAGCGGTGGATGATCCCGATCCTCATGGCGGTCTTCGCGCTCGGTGGCACGACGTACGGGATGGCCGAGGAAAGCCTTGCCTTCTACGCCCTCGTGATCGCCGTGATGATCGCCGCGGGCTACGACGCTCTCACAGGGGCCGCCATCGTGCTGCTCGGGTGCGGCATCGGGACGCTCGGTTCGACGATCAACCCGTTTGCGACCGGCATAGCGTCGGGGTTTGCGGGTG
>CAZDIQ010000279.1:0-1774 GCA_964505525.1 uncultured Acidimicrobiaceae bacterium
GCGGAAAGCGGTAAGCGGACAGCGCTCTGGTTCGTTCTGTGGGCTGGGGACCTACTTTTTTGTACCCGCCGAACCCAGGGTACGCGAGTACAGCCTTCAGCCCACAGCCGTCAGCCCTCGGCTCACCGTTTACTCGGTGTCGGCGGAAAGTGGTAAGCGGTAAGCGGACAGCGCTCTGGTTCGTTCTGTGGGCTGGGGACCTACATTTTTGTACCCGCCGAACCCAGGGTACGCGGAAACATCGTTCTGTGGGGGCGTCCGTCATGGGAGATCGAGGGTGACGAGTGCGCCCTCGTCGGGGAGTCCTTCGTCGGTCACATTGCCGACGAACAGCGTCACCCTTCCACTCGGGCCGTCCGCAATCGGTGAGAGCAGGGCCTGCCATGCGTCGGTCCACCCGTGGAGCGACAACGTCCGGTCGATGGCAACGATGTCACGCTGGCTGAGTCGGACGGTCACCGCCTGGGTACCCGGTGCCGCGTATCCGGCGACGGAGAACGGATAGAGCGTCGGCCCCGGAGGTGGCGTCACGAGCACGACATTGGACGTCACGACCGCTCCGACAGGCGCGAGGACCGTGTCGGTGGGGATGACGTCGATGACCAAGGTCGCTGGTGACGCCGTGGTGAAGACTCGGGCGGCGATGGCTTGACGTGCGGGGGCGTGGATGTCGATCGAAAGGTTTCCGTCGTCGTCTCTCACAACGAAGATCCGCTCGACCAGATCCCCCTCGGGAAGCATGTCCGCGACCGCCGTGGTGTCGACCTCGTCAGGGAGCGTGATGTGGACGATTCCCGCAGAGGGGAGGAGTATCACAGCGGTCTGACCCAGGCTGCCCGACGGTGCACCCGAACCTGATGCGAAGTCGAGAGTCACGCGCTCACACGTTGCCGAATCGCTCCAACGGATCTCGGTAAGTGTCTCGGCGTTTCCTACGTCGTCGCCGACCGCACCGACGAGCCCGGAATCGGTGAATCGCAGATCGCCGATGCGGCAGATCTCGTCGCTCGAAGGTGTCGTTGTGGTGGTCGGGAGCTCGGGAGGCTGTGTCGTCGATGGGGCAACCGGCGTAGGGGTCGTACAGGCGCTCAGGACGACCGCGACGAATGCAAGAATCCACCATCTCATGCACGCGAGAGTACCGCCCCTGCACAGGGTCGGACATCTCGACGCCACCCACATCACGGACCTGCTGGGGCAGGCGTCACCGAGCCACCCACGTCGTGATACCGTCGCATGGTGCTTGGACCACCCGATCCCGAACGCGCGCTCGGTCTCCTCGATCCGACAGTCGATCCCGCTGAGTTGCTCGCGACCGCATCGCACATGCGCAACGAGGGACACGGGACGACGATCACCTACTCACGCAAGGTGTTCGTCCCGGTCACCACGCTGTGTCGTGACACCTGCACCTATTGCACGTTCGTGAAACCGCCGGGTAACGGCGGGGAGTACCTGACGCCCGACGACGTGCTCGCGATCGTGCGCGCAGGGGACGAACTGCACTGCACCGAGGCGCTGCTCACCCTCGGGGATCGACCGGAGGAGAAGTGGCCCCAGGCACGGGCGTTTCTCGATCAGCATGGGGCATCCACCACGATCGAGTATGTGGCGATGATGTCGGAGCTGATCCGCGCCGAGACCGACCTCTTCCCGCATGCGAATCCCGGGATAATGAGTCCACAGGATTTGGTGCGGCTCAGACCGTCGAATCTGTCCATGGGGATGATGCTCGAGAACATCTCGGACCGTCTCACCGAGCCGGGCATGCCCC
>CAZDIQ010000280.1:0-1761 GCA_964505525.1 uncultured Acidimicrobiaceae bacterium
GCGTCCTTCTTGTCTGCCCTCAACGAGGCAACGATGGAAACGGTCAGGATGGTGGCGATGATCAGCAAGCTGAGCGCGATCGGGAAGTGGTACCACTCGACGATCATCATCTTCACGCCGACGAAAGCGAGGATCGCGGCAAGACCAAGGTTCAGGTAGCGGAACTTGCCCGCCATTCCCGCCAGCAGGAAGTAGAGGGCACGGAGACCCAGAATCGCAAAGGCGTTCGATGAGAACACGATGAAGGCGTTCCGGCTCACCGCCAGGATTGCGGGAATCGAGTCGACCGCAAAGATGATGTCGGTGGTCTCGATGAGAATCAACACGGCGAGCAGCGGGGTGGCCAGCAAGCGGCCGTCCAGTCTGACGAAGAAGCGTTGACCGTGGTACTCGTTGGTCGAGGGTATGAGCCGTCGTACAAGTTTGAGGACAGGGTTCTGGTCCGGGTGTACCTCGGCTTCCTTGTGTCGGATCATCCTGAATGAGGTGAACAGGAGCAGCGCACCGAACACATAGAGGATCCAGTCGAAGCGTTCGATCAGGGCCACCCCGGCGAAGATGAAGATCGCCCTGAACACGAGCGCACCAAAGACGCCCCAGAACAAGACCCGGTATTGGTACTTGGCAGGAACAGCGAAGTAGCCGAGGATCACCGCCCAGACGAACACGTTGTCGACCGACAGGCTCTTCTCGATCAGGTAGCCAGCCAGATACTCGCCTGCTGCGCCACCACCCTGCCACCACCACATGACCAGGGTGAAGGAGAGCCCGATCGCGATCCAGACGGACGACTCGATTCCGGCCTCCCGCAGCGATATCACATGAGGCTTACGGTGGACGATGAGCAGGTCGGCAAAAAGGAGGGCACAGACGAACGCGACAAATGCCACCCACACCCAGATCGGCACCTCGAAGGTGGCGAAGGTGTGGCCGCTTTGTTCAGCGGCGGCGAGAACCAGGTGTTCCATCAAAGGTCAGCCGCACCCACAAGGACATTGCGATCTGCCGAACGCACCACTGCCCCAGCGGTCGAACCGAGTCTGATCCGTTTCCAGCCTGTCAAGCCTTTGGTGCCGACGACGACCAGGTCCGGTGCAGCCGTCTCCAAATGACCGAGGATCGCGCGGGTCGGGTTTCCTTTGACGACTTCAGTCACCACCGCTGCCACACGCCCCTCAAGCGCGGCGACTGCCACGCGACACGCCTCGTCGGCATCGGATCGACCGTCGTCGACGGAGAGCACGGTCACCGCACAACCGGAGGCGAGCGGTAGATCAGCGAACGCGTGCAGCGCGGCTGCAGCGTGGACCGATCCATCGGCACAGACCGTCACCCTCGTGGTGGGGTCACCAGAGCCGATGATTGCAAGCGGTGCCTGCGGGTGATGAACCAGCCACTCGCTCGTGCCCCCCAACAGAGAGGTTCGCCGCTTGGCGGTCCGACCCACGACAACCAGATCCGCGTCGGAACGAAGACCCAGCACCGGTCTCGGATCGCTCGTCACCTTCCAGTACGTGACTTCTGCGTCCGGAATGCTCTGTGTGTGGATCCAGGGAGGAGTCCACTCGACAGCGGCCGGCGGTTCGCCCCATTGGATGTCGGACTCGTCGGCCGTCACCACTTCCACGCGCCATCCGGGCCAATGATGACTGACCAGCCACTGCCAGACCGTATCGGAGGTCCCAGACCCGATGTCACCGACCACCATGAGTCTCGTTTTCACCATCCAATCCTAGATGGGCGGTGTGAACAACAGACGAC
>CAZDIQ010000281.1:0-1761 GCA_964505525.1 uncultured Acidimicrobiaceae bacterium
TCAGCTTTCAGCGGGCAACTCGGAACTGCCTACTCGGCTGCTTCCGCTCCCTCGGCTTGCAGGCTCGCCGAGCCGCTTGAACGGAGGACGACACTGATGCCTTCTGGCTGTCTACTTTGTAGTTGGTCTGCCCTCGGTATCGGGAATCCGGAACGTCGACTACGCCTTGCGTTCAGAAGTTCGGAACGGAACGGTGCCTCAAAGCGTGGGGATGATGAAGGGCGGTCGCAGACGATCGCACGTCAACGAGATTTGAGCATGAACTGACGCAAACAACAGACCGGAACTTCGAGGCCTTCTATGCCGCGGAGCGTGATCGAACATACCGGGCGCTCGCCCTTGCACTCCGCGATGTTGATTTGGCCCGCGACGCTACGGACGAAGCTATGACTCGAGCACTCGAGAAGTGGGACTCGGTGTCGCGGTATGACAACCCATCGCAGTGGGTCTTTCGCGTCGGATTCAACTGGGCAGTATCGAGATGGCGGCGGCGCAAACGCGAAGTGACCGGTTGGCCACTGGAAGCGTCGAATGTGGACGCCCTCCCGGATCCCGATATCACCTCAGCGCTCAACGAGCTGCCTACAGAACTGCGTGCCGTGGTTGTTGTGCGCCTCTACCTGGACTGGTCCACTGAAGAAACCGCCGCCGCCCTCGGAATTCCTGCTGGCACTGTGAAGAGCCGATTGAGCAGGGCACTGGCGAAACTCGAAGGGAGTCTCTGATGGCATTGGGAATCGAGGACCGGGTCCGAGAAGCATTGGTCGCGGAGGCTGAGCATCTGCCGACGATCGACGCCGTTCGAGCGCCAGTGGAGCCGAGGCACTGGTTCCGACGGCTCGGTCCGCTCGTCGCGGTGGCGAGCTTCGGCTTGGTACTGAGCGCGGGACTGATCTGGGCTCTCGTTGCCCGAGATCTTGTGGCACCTGTGGGAGTTCAGGCTCCGAGCACTACCGCTCCAACAGTCTCGTCCACCACGCCCGACTCGACAGGACCAACAACAACAGAAATCGCCTCCCAAGAGCTGATCCGAGCCACTGTGGGTGAGGCGCTCTTGTACTACCCGAAGATGATCCCGGCAGACCTGTTCCTCTGCGAAGAGGTCATCAATCTTCCGACGCAAACACTGACTCTGTGTGACCCCGGTCGCCCGGACGATCGGAAGATCCGAATCCGCATTGTCGATGCGATCTCAGTGCGACCATCCGGCGAGGCGATTCCCGACCACTTCGGCTGGCGACTCGACGAAACTCCGTCTGTTACGACCATCTATGCACCTGCGGCGGGGACTTGGCTCATCGAGGCGAGATCTGTCGGGATGTTGTCGAGTGATGTCGTTGAGATGTTGGATTCGATCCCCGTTTTCGCAGAGCGTGATGCCCTGTTGCCAGGATCTGAACCACGTCTGACGCTCTCGGACGTCCCTGATGATGTACTCGCTGGTCTGGTGCCGGATCCTGCGCCGACGGTGGTGCGCGAACGGGATGACGGAGCGTTCATCGTCTTCGACACACCCACCGACGCTCGTGTCACAGTCCACGTCGGCTATGGACCGCACGATGCGCTACTTGAAGCCCTGGCAGGACTCACCCGTGCCCGTCTCGTCCCGGGTCCCGATCGGCCAGTTCTCGTCGGTGCCACGAGGAACCAGACGCAAGCGTGGTGGATCCAGCGAGGATTGCTGTGGAGCCTTCTCGTCGACGTCCCATACGACACCGCGTCAAGCATCGCGATCGACATGATCAACGAGATTGACAAGCT
>CAZDIQ010000282.1:0-1742 GCA_964505525.1 uncultured Acidimicrobiaceae bacterium
CAAGAAGTAGTCGCTTCTCAGTCCTTCTCGGACAGCCGAAGCCTTTCGAATCCTTCGAGCATCACGTCGATGCTGAACTCGAATTCAGCCTGGTCGTCACACCAGCCGATCGTGGAGTCGGGATCGTCGTGGGCGATGCTGCCGATCATCCCGACCAGGAACGGAATCTCGCTCGCAAGGGCGAGCAGCGTCTCGTCGGTGGTGTCGGCATCGCCGGAACCGGCTTGCGGATCGAACATCTCTTGCGAAAAACCGAGGGCGCGACTGCCGAGGGCATGCAGCGCGTGGTGGATGAGATCGAAGGACAGGTCGCCGGCGCGCAGGATCCTGACGACGCCGTCGTAGTAGACGAGTACCTGCGGACCGAGTGTGGTTCTGGTTTCGAGGACACCCGGTGCCCACCGGTGGCGCAGCATGACCCGTCGCGCCCCCAGGAGGCGCGAGCGCATCGCGCCCATCCAATCGTCCTCCGGATCGGGACCATCGACCTCCGACACCTCTGCGTTGACCTCCGCCACGATGGTCTCGGCCATCCCGTCAAGAAGGGCATCCTTGCTCGGCACGTGGTAGTACAGGGACATCGCCTCGACGTCCAACTGTGCGGCGAGCCCACGCATCGTGAGCGCCTCGATCCCTCCGCTGTCGGCGAGGTCCACGGCTGCTGCAAGAACCCGCTCGCGGGTCAGGGGGGTTCGGGTCGATTTGTCGGACTTGGCAACCATATCCTTGGATCATACAAGGTAAGGCTGTTTCCTCAGGGTCTGGGTGGGTTGGAAGGTGGCTTGGTGTCAGCTCTTCCACTTCTGCGGGGCCGTGCGCAGGGTCGTGAATCCCAGTTCGTCGCACAGGGCCTCCCAGAGATCCTTGTCCGCTCCCTGCCATCGGATCTCGTCGAGGCTCTGTGGGACCGGTGCATCGGGGCGCAACGTCGCGATGTCACGGAACAGCAGGGCGAGCGACATGTTCTCGCGCAATGTCGCCGCAAGTTTCGACGCTCCCCTGACCGTGACCGACCAGTCGCCCTCCGACGCCGGTATCTGCTCGATATGGCCGTACTCGGCGAGCAGCGTCGAGGATGACTTCGCACCCCACCCTGCCAGTCCGGGGAATCCGTCGGCGGTATCCCCAACGAGCCCGAGGTAGTCGGGGATGGACTCGGGATCGACACCGAACTTCTCCCGCACACCATCGGCGTCGACGAGCATCTGGTTGCGACGGTCGTAGCCCACGATCTTGGGGTTCCCGAACAACTGGGTCATGTCCTTGTCGGGGCTGAGGATGATCACCTGCTCGACCTCGTCGACGAACTTGAGGGCCGCCGCTGCCAGTGCGTCGTCAGCCTCGAACTCGATCATCGACCACACGGTCACACCGAGGGCTTCCATCGCCCGCTCGGCGACAGGGAACTGGGCGTAGAGCTCGGGCGGTGTTCCCTCGCCTGTCTTGTACCCCTCGTACATGTCGTTGCGGAACGACTCGATCACCGAGTCGAACGCCGCACCGGTGTGAGTGACATCCTCCTGCCCGAGGAGATTGATCGTCGACCGGAGCAGTCCCTCGACCGCCCCGATCTCCCAACCCTCGGGAGTCTGTCGGGGAGGCGCCCCGAAATGCGCCCGGAACAGCTCATACGTCCCGTCAATCAGATGCACCTTGACCATGAAAGCGACAATAGCGGGGACGGTCCTCCCGCGAAGGCGGGCGGACCGTCGGCTTTCAGCTCACAGCTCACAGCTCACAGC
>CAZDIQ010000283.1:0-1716 GCA_964505525.1 uncultured Acidimicrobiaceae bacterium
TCTGGAAGCTCTCACCCACCATGTCCGTCGAGGTGCTGACCTACGTCGACACCTACGAGGAGGCGGTTCAGATCGTCACATCGATCGAGGCGCTCAACGACTATGACTGGAATGCGATGCTCGACGAGGTCGGCGAGGGAACCCAGCCTGGTGAAGCCTCGATCACGACCACAACCATCGTCTACAGCGGGGACACGACCACAACCAGCATCTACGACGGTGAAACCGGCGAGGTGTACGAGGATGACGCAGGCGAGGTCTCCACGCACGAACAGGACGGTACGGGTTACCCCGACGACTCGGTGGTGACGACCACGGTCACCTACCCCACCGAGGACTGATCGGTAGCACCCGATCCGATCTGGACCCAGCACAGCCCCGGGCGATACACGCCCGGGGCTGTTTGTCGGAGGAATCGGCTACCGAAGCGGTCTACGGTCCTTCCGTCGGTGTGACGTCGGGTCCGTCCGGTGGGATGACCTCGGTGTCCTGCACCGGTGGGGTCCCGTCGGCCGGTGTTCCGTCCGTCGGTGTGGTGTCGGTGTCGTCCTTGTTCATCACCATGCGGGCGATGATCAGGGCGATTGCGATGATGGCGATGAGCAACGCGATCCAACCCCACAGCGGCATACCACCTGAGTCAACAGGCTCGGTCGGCACCTCGGTCGAGGTTCCCACTGCCGGGATCGTGAACGTCTCCTCGTAGGGGGTCAGATCGGCCCCCGTTCCGGTGACGAGAAGCAACTCGGTGTCGTTCTCGATATCGGATATGTCGAACTTGGCCACCCACGACCCACCGGAACCGACGGTCGCCGTCGATGCCGTCGTCGAATCGATGATGCTCAGGTTGACGGTCGAGTCCGGCAGGAAGTTGATCCCCGAGACCGTGAGCAGTCGATCAGGATCGAGGGTGACGATCACCCAAGGCTCCCCGAGGTTGGGAGACAAATTCGCCGTGATCTGTGACCCCGCGTCGACGGTCGTGCCCGGTGCGGGATCCTGTGAAATGACCACCCCGTCGGGATTCGGGTTCTCGGCGTTCTCCACGAAAGCGACCGTCAGACCCACGGCTGCGGCCGCGGCGGTGGCCTCATCGACCGACAATCCGATCAGGTCGGGGACGACTGCCTCTCCAGGACCGGACGAGACGGTGATCGCCACTGCTGTTCCCGGGGCAACCTCGGTCCCTGCGGCAGGGTTCGTCCCGATGACGAAACCTTCCTCGACGGTGGTGCTGGGTTCGTCGACGACGCTCACGACGAATCCTGCAGCGATGAGATTGGCCTGCGCGTCTGCAGACGATTGACCCGTCACATCGGGAACCGCAACGGTTGCAGGAGGGAGTGGTCCTGTGGAAACCGTGATCGTGACCGTCGCACCCGCATCGACCTGGGTTCCGGCGGCCGGGTCCTGGGAGATGACGGTGCCAACCGGAACCGTGTCATGGGGTGCCTGCACGGTCCCTGAGACAAGTCCGATCCCGACGATTGCTGCCGTGGCATCCGCCTCGGCCAGTCCGACGACATTGGGGACCGCCACCTGGTTCCCACCAAGGAGGGCGATCAGGTTCGTCATCGAAACGACCTGGGAAATGGCGATACCGGGTGTGACACCGTTGTTCACGGCAAACACGCTTGTGAACGAGTCCGCTCCGATGGCGATGTCTCGTGCAACCCCATCGACATCGACCGTGATCGTCCCTGCTGCGACGACTTG
>CAZDIQ010000284.1:0-1710 GCA_964505525.1 uncultured Acidimicrobiaceae bacterium
CGGTATTCGGTATTCCGTATTCTGTATTCGCTTGTGATCTGTGAACTGTGGACTTACCAACTCTGCAAAACTCGCATGATGCCTTCTGAGAACGAACCGGATCCGGTTCCCGACGCAGTACCGACGAGGAAGAAGCGTCCGTGGTGGAGCCAGGCGTTGTCGGTGCTCATCACGGTTGCCGTCCTTGGGCTGGTGTTCGGATTCGTTCTCCCGAAGCTGACGGATTACCGCACCGTCCTTGACTACATCGCATCGATTTCGGTTTCCCAATGGGGACTGCTCGCCTTGTTCTCGACGTGGTTCCTGATTGCCTATCCGATCGTCCTGACTCAAGCCCTCCGGTCGCTGCGATTCAGGGAGGCATTCGTCAACCACATGACCGGCACCGCCATCACGAACTCCGTCCCCTCGGGCGGAGCAATCGCCCTACCGCTCAACTACACCCTGTACATGTCGTGGGGGTTCACGCCCGAAGGGGTATCGGCCGGTCTGCTCGGCGCAGGCGTGTGGGACTGGCTTGCCAGGATCGCCCTTCCCGTGCTGGCCGTCGTCGGGGTGGCTCTGCTTGGTCAGGCGTTGGGTTGGATGTGGGTCGTGAGCGTGGCTGGCGTCGTTGCCGTCGGTGTCATGGTGTTGGCATTGACAAAGCTTCTCGGCTCCGACACGGCCGCTGAGCGGTTCGCCTCGCTCGTCGAGCGAGTTTCGGTCCGCGTGCTCGGGTGGTTCGGACGCACGGACCCCGGCATCCGCAGATCCGTCATGCAATTCCGTGACTCCCTGCGGATGATCGTCACGGACAACGTCGCAGGCCTGTCACTCGCGACCGTGGGGAACCACCTGTCGATGACGGCTCTGTTCACGGTGTCGGTCTACGCGGTGGGCGTGACGACGGACGACATATCGATTCCATGGGTCGTCCTTGCCTTCAGCCTCGGCCGATTCCTCGTCATGCTGCCCGTGAGCCCAGGGGGACTCGGACTCGTCGATCTCGGTTGGATCGGTCTGCTGACACTCGGCTGGCAGGCGACGTCGGGAACTCCTGTCGACGCTGACGCCATCGCGGCGGGCACGTTGCTGTTCCGTGCGCTCAGCTTCCTGCCTCCGATTCCCATCGGGATGGCTTCGTGGATTTTCTGGCGTGTCAACCGGAGCTGGCGTCGTCCATGGCAGACGGTCCGACGGGGTGAAGACTCGGTTACGGGAACGGCCACCGGGCATTGAGTTGGACATCGAGGACGATGTTCAGAACGACCGTCGTACCAAGCCAGAGCACCCAACCGATGGCCATGGTCCCGAGGGCACGCACGGTCGATACATCAAGCCCTTCCCTGAAGGCGACGATCGTCGCGATGAACACCCAGATCGCCGCAGGGAAACCGAGCCACGGGATGACTCCGAGGACGAATGGCGCGAAGGCGAATCCGATGACCCTCATCATTTCCCCGAATGTCGCGTCACCGTCGAACACCCGAGTACCGATCAACCAGGACGCGAGGCTCCACATGAGCCATCCGGCCACACCGGCAAGCATCCCGAAGGCAACCGCAGCCACGACGCTCGCGTCCTCCTGGGCGATCGCGGAGCCGACACCACCGAGACCCGTTGCGATCACGACAACCATTGTGGCTTGGAGCGTCAGGGAGCGGTCGGCTTCAGCCTCGTTGTAGAAGTCGAGGTCGAGCATCACAGCTCTGAGGATGTTCCGGAGCA
>CAZDIQ010000285.1:0-1705 GCA_964505525.1 uncultured Acidimicrobiaceae bacterium
AGATTGAAGTGTGCATCTGAGAAGTCGGGTTGGAGGTTGATCGCTTCCTCGTACGCCGTTCGGGCTGGATCGTCTTTGCCGATGTCCTCGTAGGCGACGCCCGCGTTGAACCATGCCGTCGCATCCGCCGGGTAGAGGTCGATGGCATGCCGGTAGTGCTCGAGCGCCCCGTTGGCATCTCCGCGGTCATGGAGCAGGCGTCCGAGGTTCAGATGCGCCTCTGCATGCGACGCATCGAGATCGATCGCGGTCCGATACGCGGACTCGGCCGCCACCGTGTCCTCGGCCTCGATCGAGTCCCCATACAGGAACCATTCATCAGCGGTCGTGTTGCCATCGAACCGTCTTGCCCTGCGAGCGGCGTCGAGCGATGCGACAGAAACCGCGAGGTCGGATGCATCGAGGTCGAACACAGCTTGTCCCGATGTCGGATTCCACAACTCGTCGCCGTGGCGCACGACCACATCGTCCCCGACCACCGTCAGGATCACCTGGGCCATGTCGACACCCTCCGGCAGATCACGCCGAGCGTCGCGCAATGCCTCGCGGACGCGAGCAATCGATGCCCCGGAATCGATGAGGTTCGCCGCGGTCCGCAGGACAACGACGTCGTCGAAACTGAATAGATATCTGCTGTGATGTCCACGTTCCGGAGTAAACACACCGGCTGTGACAAATCCGCGAATCTGGCTCGGAGACAGACCGACGGTCGAAGAAATCTGTCCAACCGTGTACCGCGCGGAGTCAGACATCAATCGTTCCCTGGGTCAGCCATGAAATCCACCATGGCGTGTCACTTCTTCGACGAAGCTCGCTTCTTGGCAGGTGGCTTCGTGGCAGCAGCCTTCTTGGCGGGCCGCCGCTCGGCGGCCTCTCCGGCCTCGCCCTCCGGTTCACCGAGACTCGCTTTGAGCGCGGCCATGAGATCGATGACCTGAGCCTTCTGCTCCTCGGGGGCAGCCAGGGTGACTTCCTTGCCGGCGACCTTCTGTTCGATCGCGGCGAGCATCTCCTCTTGCACCGAATCACTGAATGCTTCGGGAGTGAACACATCGGTCGAGATCTGGTCGACAATCTGCTCAGCCAGAGCGAGCTCGGCTTCGGAGATCTCGACATTCGCAGCGGGCACCTCGTCGAACGACCTCAGCTCGCTCTCGTAGCGGAGCTGTTGCATGATCAGACCGTCCTCGTACGGTCGCAGGAGCACGAGATAGTCCTTGCCCCGAGCCGCATACTTGGCAAGTGCAGCTCGTGAGGTCTTCTTCATCACGTCGGAGAGCAACACGTACGGCTTGTCGCCACCCTCACCGGGACCGAGGTAGTAGGCCCGTTCGAAGTAGATCGGATCGACCTGTGATATCGGTACGAATGCCTTGATGTCGATGGAATGCGTTGCCTGCATCTCCATGGCCTTCAATTCGTCGGGAGTGAAGATGACGTACTGATCCTTTGCGAACTCGAACCCCTTGACCAGTTCCTCACGGGGCACGATGGCGTCGTGGGTGGGGCAGTACAGCTTCTGGCGCACGCGGCTCCCACACGACTCATGGATCGTGTTGAAGTGAACCTTCGCGTCGGATTCGCTCGATGAGAAAAGCTTTACAGGGATCGCCACCAGCCCAAAGCTGATCGTCCCAGATGCGATCGGTCGTGCCATGGGATGGACTGTAGACGAAGTTATCCACAGTGCGAAACGTTCTGATTC
>CAZDIQ010000286.1:0-1705 GCA_964505525.1 uncultured Acidimicrobiaceae bacterium
ACGTACATGTATGTACCCGCAGAACCCAGGGTGCGCGAGCACAATTGCAGATAGCGGAGACGTCTGTCCTGTGTCCTTCTAACCAGATCCATCATCCATGATCCAGTATCCATGCTGGCTGATAGCTGAAAGCTAAAAGCCAAAAGCTGAAAGCTCTGTCCTCTGGCCTCTGTCCTCTGTCATCTGCTACGAGACGTGCGCCTCGTACGCCGCGCTGTCGAGGAGATTCTCCAATTCCGATGCGTCGGTGATTTCGATCTCGGCGAACCAGCCGGCACCGTATGGGTCCGAGTTGACCAGCTCGGGAGCGTTGTCGAGGTCGTGGTTGACGGCGGTGATGGTGCCCGAAACAGGGGCGTAGACATCGGAGACGGATTTCGTCGATTCGACCTCGGCGATCGGGTCGCCGGACGCAACGGTCTTCCCGACCTCGGGAAGCTCGACGTAGACGACGTCACCGAGGGCATCCTGGGCGAAGTCTGAGATGCCCATTCGGATCGTGTTTCCCTCGGCTCGCACCCATTCGTGGCTCCGTGCGTACTTGAGGTCGTCGGGATGATTCACGTGGTCTCCAATCCACTCGCAGACACGGCGCACAGTAGCTGATGGTCGTCACACTAGGTGTTGGCGGCGATCGCCTTTCGCATGTCACCCAGGTACAGCACACCGACGATGTAGTACAGGATGAGACCGGGGATACCGACGACGAGAGCGGCCACGACCAGCCAATCCCAGTCGAACCCCTCCCCCATGTAGAAGAAGGCAACGGCTGCGTACACCGCAAAGGTTGCGACCTTTCCGATGTATCGCACGTCGAGCCTTGAAACGCCCTTGGTCCACCCGTACAGGGCTCCGAGTGCGATCAGGCCCTCACGAATCAGGAGTGCCCAGGCGAACCACGCAGGCACGACCCCTGAGATGAGCCCTGCCACGACTGCGACGAATACGGCAATCCGATCGGCAAGGGGGTCGAGGAACTTCCCGATCTCCGTCACCTGCCCGAGTCGGCGGGCGAGGTAGCCATCGATCCAGTCGGTCGCGCCGATCACCCCGAGCAGGACTCCCGCCCACCCATAGTTCTTGTCGACGACCAGCCAGATGAACGCCGGTACGAGCGCGAGGCGGACCAGCGATATCGAATTCGGAACGTTGAAGAGATCCTTGGTCAAGCGACCTGGACCAGCCGGAACCGCACGCGTGCCAATTCCTCACCGTTGAGGCTCACGACGAACGCGTAGCCCTTGGCCTCGGGAAAGGTGATGTTGTGGAACGGACTGACGATCGGGACGACACTTGAGGCGCCAGGAGGCAGGTTCGGAGGTGTTCCCACCCTCAATTTGCCGCTTGCCTTCACGCCGAGCTCTGCACCGTCCTCATCGACCAGCGAGATCGACAGCTCGAGGTCACGCTGACGCTCGTCCGGCTCGACCTCGGCGACCATCGCGAGCGACAGACTGCGGTGGGTTGCAGGAAGCGCTCGCACCGAGATGGTGTCGAATCCCCCACCAAGCACGAAGAGCTTGCCGGCCTGGACCTGTGCTGAATCAGCCAGCATCGCTGATGTCAGTTTCACGGTGATTGACTCCTTGATTCGAAGTTGTATGTTCGCCCGTCAGCCCCGGAGGCGCCCACAACAGAGGTGCCCCGATGCGTATCCACGATAGTCGCGTGGGCGCTCGCTGGCGCTCGCTTGAGGGGCGCTCGC
>CAZDIQ010000287.1:0-1694 GCA_964505525.1 uncultured Acidimicrobiaceae bacterium
CCGCAACCATGATCGTGACACGCACCGTGATCAGATCCCTGCGCAATACGCGTACGTCCCCGGAACGTACAGAACCATGTTGGTCGAGACCTTCCACGTATTGCTCGCGTATCCGCTCACGTAGTACGACGCCTGCAAGAACATTCCATGATTCGCCGTCTTGTCGAATGTGGCGTCGTTGGGAACATAGAACCTTGTCGTGCCGGTCGTTTCCCCGCGCAGTGCAACCTGACCGGGCGGACAGCTCTTCGTTCCCTGCTTGCTACCTGCCGCAAGCGCAGGCGCGGGCATCACGATCATCACGATCAACAACATCGCCAGCGCAACACCCAGTACCTTCACCCTCGTAGCTACGGCTTCCATGATGTCTCCTTCCGTTGTGAAGCCGACATTCGCCGACCTCTGCACCTGTTGTTCACCGATAAGCGCATTTCGTTCCCGACATCAGCCAACGTGACGCTCTCATCCCCACGGCGAGCCCGGGCAGGTCTCGAGCGCTGATTGGAGTTGTCCCTCGGGTACGAATCGATGCGGCACCCAGTCGACCACCGGGTACGTCTCGATGAACGAATCCCGGCTCGGTGGATCCGGGATCAAGAACCCCAGTTCGCGGAAGCAGTCCGCCTGGTCGAGCCAGAAGTCGAACACATCACCGAAATCCTCGGGTGTCAAGGTGCTCTCGTCCGGAAGGTTCAACCCTGCCATACAGGCTTCGAAGTACGCCATCCAGAGCATGCCTTGTTGCTCAGTCCCGGTGTACGAGATACCTATCGGTCCTGACTCCTCGACCGACACTCCGTGGTCCCGCAGACACTGGATCTCGAGCGCGGTTACTTCATCCCAGGGCACCTTCCCGTATCCGTATGCCGAGAAGTCCCCGTATCCATAGATCGGCGGAAACGAGGTACTCGTGGTACTCGGTTGGGTCGTGACCGTTGAACTGGGACCCGCATTCGTCGTCGTGGTCTCGTCGACGACCACCGTGGTTGCGGGGTCAGGTGGTGGTTGGGTGGTGCTCGACGCACCACCCCCACCACACCCTGTCGCCACGATCGCAAGCACCGCAACCATGATCGTGACACGCACCGTGATCAGATCCCTGCGCATGACGCGTACGTCCCCGGACCGTACAGATACAAGTCTGTCGAGACGTTCCAGAGCAGGACAAGGTCCTTGGGTGCGAACGGAGCGGTCGGTTCTTGTTTCACGCGCATCTTTCGAAGATTCCTAACTATCAGTCTTTGGATGTTTGTGTCCGGAATCGAAGATTTGTCGCGACAAATGTTTGGAATCGGACCCAGACCCTCGTACGGCAATGCTGAACTAGCCTTTGAGCATGAATCCGATCTTCGTTGTCTTTGCCATTGTGGTGGTTCTTGCGGTTGCTGCAGGAGTCGTGCATTTGGTGCTGACGTGGATGGAACGGCGAGGATGGATCTGGTATCGCACCAAGGACCGCCCACGACCTTCCTCTCTCGGACTCTTGGAGGAGATCTACCAACCGTCGTTCGAACACGTCATCGATCACGCCGCGTCCGAGGCGACAAAGGCGGATCGACCCGGCCAGGGCGAACCCGGCTTCGACGATCGCGAATCCGGCGCGGACGACAAACTCGCCTAACGACCCTTGAAGTTCGGAGCCCGTTTCTCAACGAACGCCGCTGCTCCCTCGGTGAGGTCCTCTGATGTCAACA
>CAZDIQ010000288.1:0-1686 GCA_964505525.1 uncultured Acidimicrobiaceae bacterium
GATCGAGAACGTCCTGCAAGCTCCGCAGAGCCCGCGCCCGTGCATTGTGGTCCGAGTGCCGCTTGAGGCGATGGCGGTTGAACTCCTCCGTTGCGTTGACGCGCGCTGTATCCATGATGCGGCGTTTGGCACCCCTTTGCGGGACCCGGAGCGATACCCCGCTGCCACGTCGGTACTCCAACCACTGCGTCCACAGCGCCTCATCATCGGGGAGGATCTGCACGAGGACCTGCGGTGGCGGTGTGTCTGCGCCATAGATCTGGGCGAGCATCCGGCCGACGAACTCGGGTGCGGTGAGATCCTCCACACGGTCGACGACCGTCGTCTTGCGACCGGTGACCCGCCCGTGACGTACATGCAGTATCACGAGGACAAACTCGAGGTCATCCTCGTCGAAGGCGATGACATCGAAGTCCTCTCGGCTGTCGGTCACGAGTTCCTGCCGTTCCAGTGCCCCTCGCATCGCGAATGCCTTGTCGCGGAGGCGTGCGGCCTGCTCGAATTCCTGCGCTGCTGCTGCCTCGCGCATCGCCTCGGACACGTCATCGATCAGCGAATCGCTGTTGCCGCTGAGAAACGAGGCGAGCCCGTCGACGTGCTGGTCGTACTCCTCGTGCGTGACCTCGCCCACGCACGGTCCGCAACACTTCTCGATGTGGAACAAGAGACATGGCCTGCCGGACGTCTGGTGTCGTTTGAACTTCGCATCGGTGCACGTCCGTACGGGGAAGGTGCGCAGCAGACCGTCAAGCGTCTGCCGGATGGCGTAGGCGCGGGCGTACGGTCCGAAGTATTCGACACCTTTGCGCTTGGTGCCTCGCACGACACGTGCCCTCGGCCATTCGTCGCTTCGTGTGATCGCGAGATACGGAAACGACTTGTCGTCCTTGAGTCTCACGTTGAAGTGGGGTTGGTGCTCCTGGGCGAGCGAGTACTCGAGCATGAGGGCAGCGATCTCCGACTCGGTGACGATCCACTCGAGGTCGTTCGCCATCTCGACCATCGCCCGGGTACGCGGTTGGAGGTCGGAACCGAAGTAGTTCGCGGTCCTCTTGCGCAATGATTTGGCTTTGCCGATGTACAGCGCCCTTCCGTGTTCATCCCTGAAGATGTAGACGCCGGGTTTGTCCGGGACACTGTCGGGAGGCGGACGTTGCAGCATCGGCAAATGGTACCGAACGGCTAGGACAGGATCTCCGGCTGCAGGGACCCCACGTTCCTCCATCGGGCACCAAGCAACCGAGGAATGAAGTCCTGTCCCTCATACCCTGGCACCGCTCGGATGGCTGCCTGCGAGAGCGGCTGTTCGATCAACCTCTCGAGCATCCACCCCGCGTCTGCGGCTGCATTGAGGAGGAGATCGATCGGTCGGTGGAAGAAGACGACCGACACCTCCCCGGCCGGTTCCGCGGTCGCTCCCTTCGAGCGGTAATGACCCCATCGCCACAGGACCTCGCCGTCGGCATCCCAGATCGGAGCGGACCCCGGTGCCGTATACACCGGGTGGTTGATGACGACCGACAGGGTCCCTCCGTCCCTCACGACGCGAGCGGTTCCACGGAAAAATTCGCGCTCGTCGTCGATGAGATCGACGAGGTAGATCGAGACAGCATGGTCGAACGCATCGTCCCTGAAACACGAGAGATCAGGCAGGTTCGTTCGAACGCACGGTCCGTGGGATCGTGC
>CAZDIQ010000289.1:0-1668 GCA_964505525.1 uncultured Acidimicrobiaceae bacterium
ATCTCCGAGCGCATAGATCGCCTTGAGAAGATGGCGTCGGGGATCTACTGAGCACTTCGTTTTCAGCTATCAGCTTTCAGCTATCAGCTTTCAGCCGGCAACCCACTGCCACATTTCGGGGTTCTCTCCGTGCCGACCCAGCCTTGCTTGAGCCTTCAGCTTCCTCTGGACCCACGACTCCGGCTGAAAGCTGTGAGCTGAAAGCTGAAAGCTTCTTCTGATAGCTGATAGCTAAACACCCAGCACGGCTCGGCGGACTTCGGGGCTCTCGGAGAGTTCGGCGGCAGGGCCTTCCATGACGATCCGTCCTTCGGAGATGAGGTAGGCGCGCGATGAGATGTCGAGTGCCCGCTGGACATTCTGTTCGACCAGCAGGACCCCGACACCGCGCTCGCGCACGGTTTGGATCACGTCGAATACCTCGTCGACGACCACGGGCGCGAGACCAAGTGAAGGTTCGTCCATGAGGAGTAGCCGGGGACGGGCCATGAGGGCCCGGCCGATGGCAACCATTTGTTGCTCCCCACCGCTGAGTGAACCAGCCAGCTGGGTGGACCGCTCGGCAAGTCGGGGAAACAGCGAAAGCACAGACTCCAATGACTCGGCATGGTGTCCTCTGGCATCCTTGTTGAAGGCTCCCAGGTCGAGGTTGTCGCGCACGGTGAGGGCAGGGAACAGCCGCCGTCCCTCGGGAACGATGGCCACTCCGGCACGACAGATCCGATGTCCGGCGATGGCTGAAATATCTACCCCGTCCATCACTATCGACCCGGCACGGGCCTTGTTGATCCCCACGATCGTGTTCACAAGCGTCGACTTGCCGGCGCCGTTGGAACCCACCACCGACACCACCTCGGCCTCACCGATGGTCATCGAGATGTCCCAGAGCGCCTGGGCATCGCCGTAGAAGACGTCGAGTCCGCGCACCTCAAGCATGGCTCTGTCTCCCGAGGTAGGCGGTGACCACCGCAGGGTCCTGCATGACCTCTCCTGGGCTCCCCTCGGCCAGTTGGAGACCCTGATCGAGAACGACCATCCGGGTGGAGAGCTGGTTGACCACCCTGAGCAGGTGCTCCACCAGAACGATCGAGACTCCGGATCGGTGGATGCGTCTCACCACCTGCACCGCATTGTCGATCTCCACAGGGTTGAGACCGGCCAGGGCCTCGTCGAGCAGCAGCACTTTCGGCTTGGTGGCCATGGCCCTCGCCATCTCCAGCAATTGACGTTCGTGGAGGTTGATCTCCCCTGGGAGGGCCCCGGCCAGGTGTCTGAGACCGACCAGTGACAGGTACTCGTCGGCTGCGGCTCTGGAGTTGTCCAGTTGCATCGGTTCCCGTCCGAACATGATGGCGATGGCCACATTGTCCTCCACGGTCAGGGAAGGGAAGGGGCGGGGAATCTGATAGGTGCGGGCCAGACCGAGGTGGGCGATCGTGTGCGGTTGTTTGCCGACCACTTCGACTCCGTCGATGGTGATCGAACCTGAAGTCGGTGGGAACGTCCCCGAGACCAGGTTGACCAATGTGGATTTCCCCGACCCGTTGGGTCCGACCAGACCGACCAGTTCCCCTGCTGAGACGGTCACGGACACACCACGCAGGGCGTGTACGCCACCGAAGCTCTTCGTGACGTCGGTTGCGACCACAAGCGGCTCCCCGACGGTTG
>CAZDIQ010000290.1:0-1656 GCA_964505525.1 uncultured Acidimicrobiaceae bacterium
CTTGCGTACACCCAGCGCTGCTTGGTGACCGGTCCCATCACGAGATCGCTCTCGTCCTCGCGATATGTCCCGTTCGTGGCCCGCTTGCCGTAGATCTCGGAGGTCGAGTACTGGAACAGACGCTTTGAGTGCTTGATGCACAGATCGGCGATCTTCACATTCTCGAAGAAGTTGAGCTGGATGACCTCGAGGGGCTTTGCGACGTACAAACTCGGGTTCGCATAGGCGACGAGATCGACGACGACATCGCACTCGCGGACGAGCCGGTCGGCAAGATCGGGATCTGCCAGGAAATCCTGTTCGATGAACCGGAAGTTCGGTCCTTCGATTCCGGCAAGCTTCTCCCCGGTTACGTCGACACCGACGATCTCGTGGTCCCCGCGCTCAATGAGATGTTCGATGAGGTTCGAGCCGATGAATCCGCCCGCGCCGATGATCAGAAGCTTCACTTGAAATGTCCTACCTTCCGGGTGCAGCTTCGTGACCGCACTCCGTATGTGTCCAATGTATTTGATTTAGTTCCCGACACGTCGCCCGAGGACGGCGGCCGGTGTCCGAAGCAGGATTTCCACGTCGCCGAGGAACGTGACGTTCTCGACGTACTCGATGTCGATATCCGTTGCTTCGTGCATCGGGACATTGCCTCGCTCCGTGACCTGCCACAAACCTGTGAGTCCTGGTTTGACTTCATGTCGCCGATGTTGCCACTCAGCGTAGCGCGCCACGATACTCGGAAGTTCGGGTCGTGGTCCGACGAGGGCCATTTGTCCCAGTGCCATGTTCCAGAATTGTGGGATCTCGTCAAGGCTCCACTTGCGCAGGAACCGTCCGTATGGCACGTGCCTCGGGTCTTCGGGCGACTTGTGGTTGACCCGTCGGTCGTCATGATCGATGTCGAGCTCGCTCGATCGCCTGTCCTGTTTCATGGTGCGAAGTTTGTAGACGGTGAATTCCTTGCCGAGCCGCCCGACGCGGGTCTGCTTGTAGATCGCAGGTGACCCGAGGGTGCGCCAGATGCCGGGAAGGAGAACAAGCACGATCGGCAGGGTGAGAATCGTCATGACGATCCCGATGACCACGTCCGCGGTCGGCTTGACGATGCGCTCGTAGACACCGCGTTCGTGGAATGCGGGGGCAACCCAAGGTGTCGATAGCGAGTGATCGTCTTGGTACGGTTCTTCCTCAGAACCTGCGGACGTGCCGCCCCATGGGTACCCCATCACTGCTCCCGCGCCTTCCCGCCAACAATTTGTGCCCGATGCGATGAGTATATGCGCAGGGGGTACTGTGACAAGAGCCGTCCTCAAACGCTCGCAGTGACTAGTCCCTCCTCCTCCGTTCCCATGACGCGGGCGTGAAACCCCAACGTTCATTGGCTTTGTGACCGTCTGGTCGTGTGATACGGCGGATCAGACACGTGAATCCGGAGGGAAGTCATCCGCCTACTCCAGGTATCCGCTTGACCAGGACGAGCGAAGGGGTATCCTCGCGACGTAGGAACATTCGCATCGGTCAGGTGCGCGCCTCACCGCGCGAATGTGGACGAACTCCTTCGTCCGGGCAACCAAGTCTGAAGGGACGGGCTTATGAGGGTGGAAAACACCAGACTTCGGTCGACGCTGATCGTGGCGACCATATTCGCATTGATCGCAACGG
>CAZDIQ010000291.1:0-1649 GCA_964505525.1 uncultured Acidimicrobiaceae bacterium
GTCGGTGAACGCTCTGTGGAGCGGGTGAGGGGAATCGAACCCCCGTATTCAGCTTGGGAAGCTGATGTTCTGCCATTGAACTACACCCGCAGGTGTCGTGATTCTATCGCGATGCAGGGCATCGGCCCGAGGCTTGCGACAACGCTTCAGACGTCGCCCGTGCGTGTCGAAAGAGTCATGTGGGTATTCCACTTCACCGGTACCATGCAAGGAGCGCCGTACGACGTCCCGTCGTGCGGTGTTTTCTTGAATATCGCGTCGGGATACCGACCGCATTCACCAACCGTATTCGATAGGGGTACGCCATGTTCACGATCGCCATGTCGGCTGCAGATTTCGCAGGCACCGCAGGCATATTGATACTCATCGTCGGGCTGCGCATCATTGATGTGTCCGCAGGCGTGTTGCGTGTCATGTTCATCATGCGTGGTCGCCGCGGCATCGCAGCCGGTGTCGGATTCATCGAGTCCCTGACGTGGCTGATTGCCGCAGGTTTCGTGTTTGCATCGCTCGACACACCCGCAAAGGCAATCGCCTATGCCGGTGGGTTCGCCCTCGGCACGTGGGTCGGCACCTGGCTCGAGGCAAAGCTTGCTGTCGGCAAGGCCGTCGTGCGCATCTTCGTTCCGACGGACGTCCTGTCGCCGACCGACGAACTCAGGGAGGCCGGTTTCGGCGTCACGGAGATTCCAGGCGAAGGGCTTCGCGGACCTGTGATGGTCCTGTTCTGCGTCGTCAACCGGCGTCGTGCCAAGGAAGTGATGCGGATCGTCGCGGCTTCGTACCCCGAGGCGTTCGCAACGGTCGAGAACATCGACACCCTTGACCTGTCGCACCGTCGGTATCAGCCCTCGAGGGTCTGAATCACGCGTTCGCGCTGAGATCCCTGAGGTCCTCGACCTGCTTGCGGAGTTCGTCCCAGCCCATGGAGTCGAACTGCCTCATCAGCTGATCCGCACGACCCTTGAGCTCTTCGAAGTCGAGCCGTTCGAGCTCCTCGCGGAACTTCGATGACAGGTCGTCCCAGTCGACGTCGCCGAGGTGCCTTTCGAGTTCTTCCCGTGCCCTGTCGAGGTTGAAGGCATCGAGTTCATCCCTCAACTGACCGAACCGTTCCTCGAGTTCGGACAAGTCGATCGAGTCGGGATCGAAGTCGAACTGCTCGAGTTGCGCGCTATCGAGGTCCCCCAAGGCGTCTTCGAGTTGTTCCTGGATGTCGCCCCAGTCGGCGTTCTCGAGCTCACGCCTGAACTGCTCGATAGCCAGATCGAGATATCGGCGGACCGTGTCCCAGTCCAGTTCGTCGAGCTTGGTTTCGAACTCCCCGAGCGCCGAACGCGCCAGATCCGCCTGCTCGTCGGTGATGACACCCTCAGCGACGAGTGTGTCGATGAGCTCCTCGGCGAGTGCGGTGATGGTGTCGGTCGCCTCGTGGCTGAGAACGCGTTCCGTGTCCGAGGTGGTCGTGGCGTCCTGTGCAGATGCCGCCCCGCTGGCGGTCAGAGCAACGACAGCTACGACTGCGGCAGCCGCAAGGGCCGTACCGCTGATGATCGTGAGAATCTTCTTCATGGACCTGGCTCCCCTTGTCTGCCTGTTGCCCAAAACGCTATCACGGTGATCAGATAAGCAAGCTGAAACGCGCTAGG
>CAZDIQ010000292.1:0-1646 GCA_964505525.1 uncultured Acidimicrobiaceae bacterium
TTCCAACGTATCTCGCACCTATGACAGATTTTCGCGGTCGTGGAGCCGTGCGGCCCCCCAGCCTTCAGCCTTCAGTCGTCAGTCTTCAGCTCCGCACACTCCGCGCTCAGACGACCGACGCTCCCGCGGCGATCATCCGTGCGATGGCTCGGGCGCCGTCGCCGGGGGAGAGGTTGACGGCACTGATGCCGTCGGCGAGGACCGTGGTTTCGAATCCGAGTTCGGCTCCGTCGATGGCCGTGGCAGCCACGCAATAGTCCGTGGCAAGGCCGACAATCACGACGTCCGTGATCCCTGCATCACGGAGCAACCCTCCGAGTTCGGTCGGGGTCGTTTCGCCGGATTCCGGATCCTGGACGGTGAACCCCGAATAGCCGTCCTCACCACCGACACCTTTGCGGACCACAGGCCCTGAGGCAACGAGATCCTGGTGGAACTCCGCGCCCCACGTGTCTCCCACGCAGTGGTCGGGCCAGATGCCGCCCGATGAGGCGAAGTGGGGGGTGACCGGTGGGTGCCAGTCCTGGGTACGCACGACAAGCGAGCCAGCTTCCGTCGCCGCGACGATCGTCTCGTTGATGTACGGCATGACGACCGGGGCACCCGCCACGAAGAGCGAGCCGTCGGGGTGGGCGAAATCGTTCTGGACATCCACAACGATGAGCGCAGTCGTTGTGGTGAAGTCGATCACGACGCGGTTGCGGAAGCCTGTTGGATGGCGTCGGCGAGGGTCGTCCAGGCAAGGTCGGCGCACTTGATCCGGACGGGGAACTTGCGGACACCCTGGAGTGCTTCGAGGTCGCCGAGCACGGATCCGGGACGCTCCTCGTCGACCGGGTTCTCGCCTTCTTCGATGGTCATCATGATGCGGAACTTGTGCGAGATGTCTTCGATCTCATCAAGAGGCTTGCCAACGATTGCTTCCATCATCATCGAGCCCGATGCCTGTGAGATCGAGCACCCTTGCCCCTGCATGGCGCCATCGGTGACGACACCTTCCTCGACCACGATGTCGAGGAAGAACTCGTCGCCACACGACGGGTTCAGACCCTCGGCGTGGACGTGGTCAACGCTGAGCGTGCCCTTGCGTCGTGGGTTGCGATAGTGATCGAGGATGACTCCCCGGTAGAGCTCTTCGAGTTGTGACATGTATCGGTTCCTGGCTGTTCGTGCGCCCGTAAGCGTACCAACAGTCTGAGATCCCGTCGTCGGTGCGGTTTTCATCCCAATTCCGATGTCGAGCCACCGATCCCGACGTGGGGCTTGACGGTACAGGCCAGGGCCACCACCACCGCCGACCAGCAGTCTGGCAATCGTTTGCAGGGTGAGGCACAATTGCCGCATGGCAACGAACGACGCCGCACGTCACGGTCTGTATGCTCAGTTGGAGCATGTTCTGGGTCACGACCACGCCGATACGCTGATGGCCTATCTCCCACGCGACCGCGCCGAAGAGGTGGCTTCGAAGTCTGATATCGCGCTGCTCGAGGAGCGGCTCAACACCCGATTCGATGCGCTCGAAGCCCGTTTCGACCTCATGGATGCCCGTTTCGACCGCATGGACCAGCGGATGGATCGCACGGAGGATCGCACGGACGTGAGGTTTGATCGCATGGACGATCGTATGGATCGAATGCAGCGGTTCT
>CAZDIQ010000293.1:0-1614 GCA_964505525.1 uncultured Acidimicrobiaceae bacterium
GTACCGCAAACTAGTTCATTTGACTACCAATAGAATAGGTATTGACACATATAGTATCACTCTGATACTTTTGGGTCATGATGAATACACACGACCTTCAGAATCAGCAAGCAATCGTCTTTCCCGATCCGCCCGAACCCGAGGGTGCGACACCGGCAACGATCGGTCCCGTCTATCCCGACGGCTGGGACCTGTTCGATGTTCCTGCCGTAGGCGCCGTCATGGTGGAACCGGGTGAGCGGCACCACCTGAAGTTGGGCAGGGCAACGCCGGGTCAGCTTGCGTCGCTGCTCAGATCGCCCGGTGCCAGCGTAATCGACATGATTGACATCGGGTCCGGGGCTGTCTCGCACGACGATCTCTCAGCGATTTCGTCGTCGAACGCCAGGATGCTGCAGCTCGGCATCCCGAGGGATGGGCTCGCCGAACCCGAACCTGGCGAGCTCCACTTTGTCGATGGTCCTGACCTTTCCGTTCTGATGCGCGTGGAGGAGCTCGCCGTCGACTACGTTCCCTTCTCCGATGAGCACCTCGCGACCCTGGGCGCGACAGGTCTGTCCTCGCTGCGCCTCGCCGGAACGGGCGCGGATCTCGGATGCCTGGATCGTTTCGGCTACCTCGGCGCACTGCACCTCGAAGGGGAGAACGTCGGCAGAGACCTCTCCTCACTGGTGGGAATGAACTTCCTCAAGTGCCTCGACGTCCGATTCACGTCCCTCACTGCCGATCAACTCCTGCATCTCCAAGCGTGTCCCAGCTTGGTCATCCTCGGAATCGGATACAACCCGACCCTGGGACCGGACCTGTCGCCGGTCGGTGACCTGCGTGGCCTCATTCATCTGGATGTCTCGTCGACGGCCGTGGACGACACCACGCTGCCCACCATCGGATCCCTTGGTCAGCTGCGCTCGTTCTATGCCGGGCTCACCGAGATAACGGACGACGGCGTAGCGTCGGTCGGGCAGTGGCCAGCGCTCAGGGACCTGATGCTTGCCGGAACACGCATCACCGATGCAGGCTTGGCGCGGATCGTGGAAGCTTGTCCGCAGCTGACCCGCCTCGATCTGCGCTCAACCGAAGTGACAGAGTCAGGTCTTGCGCAGCACCTTGTCAGACTCCCGCATCTGAGGGAGCTGGGCGCCGACGGCCATGTGCTCTCGGGGGACCTCGCCGATCGACTGAAGGAGCACACATCCATCAAACACCTCGTCATCGGTTCGCGTACGGGGAGTGGGGGATGGATTGAGGCGGTAGACCGCATCGGATCGGCTGGAGGTGTCTGGTGAGGCTCGATTCGTTCGGGATGCTGGTGACGCTCGAACAGAAGACTGCCCACCCGACGCGGGACGGTGTCACCCCGGAGGTCCGTGACGCGGCCGGCCTGGGCGAAGGTCTCGGTCCGGAGGTCCGTTTGGCGATCTCGAAGGGCTTGGAAGGAGGCGGCAAGGTCGTGTTCATCACCGGTGCGGGTGTGTCTGCAGAATCGGGGATTCCCGTCTACCGGGGGAAGAACGGCATGTGGACCAAGGGCGGTGCCGAGTCGATGATGATGGCCACCGCCGCGTTCTTCGTCGAACACCCCCGCGAGTTGTGGGAGTGGTACCTGATGAGGCG
>CAZDIQ010000294.1:0-1598 GCA_964505525.1 uncultured Acidimicrobiaceae bacterium
GTTCTCCCGCTGCTCGCAGGCTCGCACGCCCCCCTGGCTCGCAAGCTCGCCCGTCCCCCTGAAGGGAGGACGCGAAGAGACTGGGCGCGCGGTTTCTGACTGTCGACTGTGGACTGTGGACTGTGGACTGGCTCGGTCCTCAGTCCTCGATAGGTTCGAAGTCCAGCGCGGCCGAGTTGATGCAATAGCGCAAACCCGTCGGGCCGGGGCCGTCAGGGAACACGTGGCCGAGATGTGCCCCACATTCAGCACATAGCGTCTCGGTCCGGACCCTGCCGGCTGAATCATCGATCGCCTCATCGATCACACCATCGTTCGCGGGTGCGGTGAAGCTCGGCCAACCCGATCGCGAGTCGTACTTCGTGTCCGAGACAAACAGGGCAGTACCGCACACGACGCACCGATAGGTACCGGCGGCCTTGTTGTCGAGGAGCTCACCCGTGAATGCTTGCTCGGTCGCTGCTTCCTGGGTCACTGCGTACTGCTGCGGTGTCAGTCGATTGCGTAGATCGCTCTTGTCGTATTTCATCGTGTGGCTCCGAACTCGGGGTATCCGAATCGTACCGGACGGTTGCCGTTCAGATGACCGCGTCAGCTACCGCGGTCACGATGTCGATTGCATCGGTGACGTCAGTCTCGTGCACAGCAAGGCTGAAGACCGCTCTGACCTCACCCGGACCGTTCACGAGCATCGCGACCCCTTTGTCGCGACTCGTGTCAACGAGTGTCGCAGGGTCATCGACCTTCAGATTCACGATGTTCGTCTGGACGCTCTCGAGATCGATGGTGATCCCGTCGTGGAGCGCGAGAGCCTCTGCGAACCTGCGTGCGTTGGCGTGATCGACGGCGAGTCGCTCCATGTTGTTGTTGAGACCGTAGAGCGCCCCGGCAGCAAGCAACCCTGCCTGTCTGAAGCCGCCGCCGAACATGTGCTTGAACCTTCGCGCACGACCGATGAGATCGCGGTCGCCGACCAGGGCAGAACCCACGGGTGCCCCGAGGCCCTTCGAGAAACAGACGCTCACGGTGTCAAAGTGCGACGCATAGGTGGCGAGCGGCACTCCCGATGCCATGGAGGCGTTCCAGAGACGGGCACCGTCGAGGTGTCGGGCGAGACCGAGCTGGCGCGCGGTGTCGGTCACCTGCTCCAACAGATCGAGCGGCCAGATCGTGCCGCCAGCCGCATTGTGCGTGTTCTCGAGGCACACCAACGTGTACGGGTCCGACAGATGGGCCGGCAGTGCGGGTTGGACCATGGGGACGAGGTCGATGACCTCCTGCGGGGTGAATGTTCCGCGGTTCCCCTGGATCCGTTGGAGGCTCACTCCCGAGTGGTGCGCCGCGCCACCGAGTTCGTGGATGGCGATGTGTCCCGAGCGTTCGATGATCACAGAATCGCCCGGCTGGGTCTGGACCCGCACAGCGATCTGGTTGCTCATCGTGCCCGTCGGTACGAACATCGCATCTTCCTTGCCGAGGAGGGCGGCAACGGTCGCCTCGAGCTCGTTGACCGTCGGGTCGTCGTGGTAGACATCATCGCCGACGAGGGCGTGTGCAATGGCATCGCGCATCTCCGGCGAAGGTCTGGTGATCGTGTC
>CAZDIQ010000295.1:0-1598 GCA_964505525.1 uncultured Acidimicrobiaceae bacterium
ATGGTTGAATGTCTGATGTGGCGAACATTCCGCGCGTGACGATTGACCTTGGCACGAGCGTGCGCCGGAGGCGCAAGGCGTTGGGTCTGAGTCAGAGCGACGTTGCGGATCTTGTTGGGGTGACGCGCCAGACCGTCGGACGGCTCGAGAACGGCGATCCCACCGTCGCCGTTGGTACCGCGCTCGCCATCATCGAGACGCTCGGACTCGGGTCACTCCCAGTCGTGGCCGATCGATGAGACCGAACGAAGCGGTTCGTGTCGAGGAAGCTGACGTCTACAAGGGTGACAACCTTGCCGGCCAGATCATCCGGCGTGATAGTGGAACCGTCTTCTCCTACACCAAGGAGTACATCGCCTCCGATGGTGTCGCTGTTGCCTCGACCCTCCCCCTCCGATCGGAACCCTTCCGGCGTGAAGGCGGTGCCGTGCCCCCGTTCTTCGCGGGCCTACTTCCTGAGGGAGCTCGTCTCCAGGCGGTGATCAGTGCGGTTCGCACGTCGGCGGACGACGAGCTGTCGCTTCTTCTGGCGGTGGGCCATGACACTGTCGGGGACGTGCGCGTTGTGCCCGCAGGCGAATCTCCATTGGATGCCCCGGTCGAAGCGCCGATGAACCCATCAGAGGTCGTGTTTCGTGACCTGCTGGCCCGCGCCGTGAGCGGGACATCCGACATCCTCGACGGGGCCATTGCCGGGGTTCAGGACAAGCTGTCCGATGCGATGATCTCGTTTCCGATCAGAGGGGCGAAGCGGCCGGCCATCCTCAAGCTCGATCCACCGTCGTTCCCACTCATCACCGCAAATGAGGACTTCTTCCTGACGATGGCGACGTCGGCCGGTTTCAGGGTTCCACGCCACGAGATGGTCGTCGACTCCACCGGTGAGCCCGGTCTGGCGATCCAGCGTTTCGACCGTGAGAAGGGGGACAGAGGAACCCTGACGAGGGTCGCCCAGGAAGACGGGTGCCAGATCCTCGATCGGTACCCGGCTGACAAGTACCGAGTCACGGTCAATGACCTGGCCGACCGAGTCACACGGCTGGCAACCTCACCGAAGACGGCGATATTGGACCTGATCCTCCAGGTCGCGTTCAGTTGGGCGATCGGGAACGGCGATCTTCACGCAAAGAACTACTCGCTCCAGTGGCGCAACGACGGCATCACGGCAGCAACCCCTGTGTATGACGTCGTGTCAACGCTTCCGTATCGGCTCGACCAGTACATGGCGATGGACCTCGACGGACGGAACGCCAACTTCAAAGGGGCGTACTTCGCAGGGTTCGGCGAGCGATTCGGGGTTCCCCGGACCCTGACCCTCCGTCGACTCGGCGAACTAGCCGATCGCCTGGCACCGCGCATCGACGACCTCGGCGACATCGGGTACGACACACGCACAACCGAACGGATGGCCGCCGAGATCGTGCGACGAATCGGCATGATGTATGGGGACGGTTCCTGACGGCAGTCCGGTCGAGACCGTGGCGTCGACTCGTTCCCGGATGGTTGTAGGTGTGGAAGACCGGATAGCGTTCGCCATGGAAGATTCGCGATACGATCGGCATCATGATGCAACGCACAGTGATTGGGATCATCGTCGT
>CAZDIQ010000296.1:0-1577 GCA_964505525.1 uncultured Acidimicrobiaceae bacterium
AGGTGGGAGGGACAGGCGGGCGGTGCGGTTTGATCCAATCGGCGTTCGCCGGATCGGCGTCCAACGACATGACACGACGGGACGGCGGCGGGGTCGGCGTGTCCGCCTGCTCCCCTTCGATCTCGGGGATCTCTGGCGTCTCTGGCGTCTCTGGCGTCTCGTGGTTGCTCATATCGCCATTTCCCCTCGGGTGGTGGGCGATACTGGGATCGAACCAGTGACCTCTGCAGTGTGAATGCAGCGCTCATACCGCTGAGCTAATCGCCCGTGGACGAGAACGAGTCTTCGTCGGGTTCGGATTCTACGACAGGGAAAGATCGAATCGTGACCCCATCGGATGTTGTTCCCTCTAGGCTCCCCGCAATGGATCTTGAGACGTTCGAGAACGAAGTCGACTCCGTCATCTCCGGCCTCCCCCTGTGGATCCATGCACAGATCGACAACCTCATCATCGTGGTCGAAACGCGACCGACGGCGGAGCAGGATCCGAAGCGCACCGATCTGCTCGGACTCTACGAGGGCGTGTCGCTCGCCGACCGGGGTGTCGACTACTTCGCCGTCGCCCCCGACCAGATCACCATCTTCTACCAACCCCACATCGCCCTCGGGTTGTCCGACGACGAACTCTCCGTGGAGATCAGGAAGACGGTCCTGCACGAACTCGCGCATCACCTCGGCATCGAGGACGACCGGCTCGACGAACTCGGGTGGGGTTAGAAACTCGACCCCACCTCCGAGCACTCCCCTTCGTTCGAATCGGTAGGATGGGGTCACTCCGATCGAGAGGAACCATGGACGACCTCATCGCACGCATCCAGAAACAGACAGGCCTTTCCGCGGACAAGGTCCTTGAGGTTGTGACGATGGTCACGGATTTCTTCAAGGAGAACCTGCCCGACGACCTGATCAACCAGATCACCACCTACCTGTCGAAGGGCGCCTCGGCAGCGAGCGAGAAGGCGTCCTCGGCATCAGGGACCGCTGCGTCGGGAGCGACCCAGGCGGTCGGCGCCGTGGCTGGCGTGGCCGGTGCGGCCGTGTCAAAGGGATTGGACGTCGTGAGCGACCTGCTCCCCAAGTCCAAAGGTGACGCCGACAAGGGATGACCTCAGGCACCGTCCACAAGCATCGGAACCCCGACTGGCCTGACGCGGCGGGTCCGTATGTCGCGCTGATCGACGCATCGAGCGACCTCGAAGCCGACCTCCTCTCAACCTACCTCGACAGCGTCGAAGCCTCCGCGAACGTCGACCTGACGAGGTTCCGTCTTCCGGCATCGAGACGCCACAAGCGGTTCACCAAGGTCGACGCCGCAATCGACGAGCGACTCCACGAAACCGACGACCCGCTCTGTGTCCCCCTCCGTGTCGCCTGGCTTGCGGAAAAGCGGGACGGTGTCCGCAGGGTGACCCTCCGCGACATCCTGATCCCCGGCGACCCTCGCGACCCGAACCTTCTCCGACAGCACTTCATCAACGTTCGTCATCCCGACCGTGTGCGGATCGTGGTGGGCGAACCGGCTCGCAGGAGCGAGCTTGAGAAGCGCTGGGCGGAACCGGTCGGACGATCGTCCGCCG
>CAZDIQ010000297.1:0-1572 GCA_964505525.1 uncultured Acidimicrobiaceae bacterium
AGAACCGCTGCATTCGATCCATACGATCGTCCATGCGATCAAACCTCACGTCCGTACGATCCTCCGTGCGATCCATCCGCTGGTCCATCCGGTCGAAACGGGCTTCGAGCGCATCGAATCGGGTGTTGAGCCGCTCCTCGAGCAGCGCGATATCAGACTTCGAAGCCACCTCTTCGGCGCGGTCGCGTGGGAGATAGGCCATCAGCGTATCGGCGTGGTCGTGACCCAGAACATGCTCCAACTGAGCATACAGACCGTGACGTGCGGCGTCGTTCGTTGCCATGCGGCAATTGTGCCTCACCCTGCAAACGATTGCCAGAGTCCTGTCGAGCTATCCGGCTGAGGGCAGGGGCTGGCGGCACCGACGACGGGATCTCAGACTGTTGGTACGCTTACGGGCGCACGAACAGCCAGGAACCGATACATGTCACAACTCGAAGAGCTCTACCGGGGAGTCATCCTCGATCACTATCGCAACCCACGACGCAAGGGCACGCTCAGCGTTGACCACGTCCACGCCGAGGGTCTGAACCCGTCGTGTGGCGACGAGTTCTTCCTCGACATCGTGGTCGAGGAAGGTGTCGTCACCGATGGCGCCATGCAGGGGCAAGGGTGCTCGATCTCACAGGCATCGGGCTCGATGATGATGGAAGCAATCGTTGGCAAGCCTCTTGATGAGATCGAAGACATCTCGCACAAGTTCCGCATCATGATGACCATCGAAGAAGGCGAGAACCCGGTCGACGAGGAGCGTCCCGGATCCGTGCTCGGCGACCTCGAAGCACTCCAGGGTGTCCGCAAGTTCCCCGTCCGGATCAAGTGCGCCGACCTTGCCTGGACGACCCTCGCCGACGCCATCCAACAGGCTTCCGCAACCGCGTCGTGATCGACTTCACCACAACGACTGCGCTCATCGTTGTGGATGTCCAGAACGATTTCGCCCACCCCGACGGCTCGCTCTTCGTGGCGGGTGCCCCGGTCGTCATGCCGTACATCAACGAGACGATCGTCGCGGCGACGGAAGCTGGCTCGCTTGTCGTGCGTACCCAGGACTGGCACCCACCGGTCACCCCCCACTTCGCCTCATCGGGCGGCATCTGGCCCGACCACTGCGTGGGAGACACGTGGGGCGCGGAGTTCCACCAGGATCTCGTTGCCTCAGGGCCTGTGGTCCGCAAAGGTGTCGGTGGTGAGGACGGCTATTCGGGGTTCACCGTCCAGGATCCGGAATCCGGCGAAACGACCCCGACCGAACTCGGCGGGTTGCTCCGTGATGCAGGGATCACGGACGTCGTGATTGTCGGTCTTGCCACCGACTATTGCGTGGCTGCCACGGCCATCGACGGAGCCGAACTGGGATTCAACACCACGGTCGTCGCCGACGGTATCAGTGCCGTCAACCTCTCCCCCGGCGACGGCGCCCGAGCCATCACACGGATGATCGCCGCGGGAGCGTCGGTCGTCTGAGCTCGGGTGGCACGGCATGCGGGGCTGAGGGCTGAGGGCTGAGGGCTGAAGGCCGCACGGCTCCACGACCGCGAAAATCTGTCATAGGTGCGAGATACGTTGGAA
>CAZDIQ010000298.1:0-1570 GCA_964505525.1 uncultured Acidimicrobiaceae bacterium
CTGGGATCTGGAATCTGGGACCCGAAGGGTCCAGTTACATCGGTGATTCTGAGCGGCCCATGTCCGCGAAGAGGGTGAACTCCGGGAGGAAGGTCATGTCGACCCTTCCGACGCCACCCTGTCGGTGTTTGGCGATGACGATCTCGGCGACACCCTTGGATTCGATCCGGTCGGGGTTGTAGTACTCGTCTCGGTAGATGAACATCACGACATCCGCATCCTGTTCGACCGCGCCGGACTCGCGCAGATCGCCGAGCCGTGGTCGTTTGTCTTCCCTCGCCTCGACGGCACGGTTCAACTGCGACATGGCAATTATCGGAACGTGGAGTTCTCGCGCAAGGTTCTTGAGCGACCGTGAGATCATTGCGATCTCCTGCTGACGATTCTCCTGGCCGGAGCCACTCATGAGCTGGAGGTAGTCGACGACGACGAGATCAAGCCCGGGCTTACGCCTGAGCCTGCGGCACTTGGCGCGGATCTCCGTGACTGTCAGTCCGGCGGAGTCGTCGACAAAGATGTTCTGTTTGTACAGGGCGCCAGCCGCGTTCGAGAGCTTGGTGAAGTCGTTCTCGGTGAGCTTGCCGGTGCGTAGCTTCTGTGAGTCGATCCGACCCGCGGCGCACAGCATTCTCGTCACGACCTCTTCCCGGCTCATTTCAAGGGTGAAGATGGCAACGGTGTTGCCCGCAAGCGCAACGTTGGCCGCCATGTTGAGGCCGAGGGCCGACTTGCCCATACCCGGCCGTGCGGCCACAACGACGAGGTTGGTCGGGTGGAGACCTGCCAACTTGCGGTCAAGATCCCTGAATCCGGTCGAGATTCCTGCGACATCGGCACCGTTGCGGTGGCGTTCCTCGGCGTCTTCGAGTGCGGAGCCGAGCAGGGCATCGATCTGCTGGAGGCCGTCACCGACGCGGCGTTCGGCAACAGCGAACACGGCTTGCTCCGCCTGATCGACGACATCTTCGATCGGTTCAGCCGTCTTGCCTGCGATGACCCCGATGTCCGCCCCGACCCGCATGAGCCTGCGTCGTAGTGCATGCTCTTCGACGATGGATGCGTAGTACTCGATGTTGGATGTCGTGGGGACAGCATCGATCAGACCGGTGAGAAACTCGATGCCGCCGATGCGATCAAGCGCGCCATCGCGCCGGAGACCCTCCGAGACCGTTACGGCGTCGATCGGCTGGGTCGAATCGAACAGACCCTGGACCACCTCGAACACGAGCTGGTGTGCAGGCACGTAGAAATCCTCTGCGTGGAGCTTCTCCAGAGCCACGTTGGCGGCTTCCGCCGACATGAGGACCGACCCCAACACGGAGATCTCCGCATCGGTGCTGTGTGGTGCGACTCGTGCAGAACGCCCCGTCTGGGGTTCTATGAGTGTGGTCACCTGATCCTCCTCGGCGGTCGTCGTCAACGTGGCTCCACCCATCATCTGCGCCGTGTATGACAGAAATGGGCGTGTCAGCGCCAGCGGTTGCGAGTGTACGAACGGCCAGCGAATCTGGGGTGTGGTTTGCCTTGCATACTTTTCCCGTTCAAGCTTGTTAATCGCGAACTCAGCTCT
>CAZDIQ010000299.1:0-1567 GCA_964505525.1 uncultured Acidimicrobiaceae bacterium
GCTGACTGAGAACTGTCAACTCGAAACTGTCAACTGTCACAGGCATGGTGTGGGGGCTGGGGGTTGGGAGCCTCCCGGGAGGGGGCCGAAGCGGCCGGCTATCGGGAGGTGTCCGGGGTGTCCGTAGCCGATGACATGGGCCGTCGACGTCGGACTCATCGTGGACCGCAGGTGGAACACGGATGTCGCAGGTCGGTAGACACCGATTGCCTCACCGGTACCGCCGAACGGGGCAATGAGCACGTGGTCGCCAGGGTTGCCGAACGACAATGAACTCACCGGGTTCGTGGCGAACGCGATGAGTCCTGTCGTCTTGCGATGGATCCCGACGGTGTCCTTGATGGCTGCGCCGAGACGACCGGCGATCGGGACGTCGCCGAAGTCGCCGAAAGCGAAGTCGATCTCTGCCTTACCAAGTCCCGCATCTCGCGAACCGAGCTTGTTGATCACGTAGAACCTCGCCTCGCTCGGCCGATAGATCGACACGGAATCGTAACCGTCACCATCGAAGTCGCCCGGCACCGGTACGTCGCCAGGGTTACCGAAGAAGAAGGACACGTCGGCGATGCCCTGCGTGTTGGTGTTCCGCAGGTAGACGTAGCCATCGGACTGTCGGTACAGCCCCGGGGTATCGATGCCGTCACCGTTCCAATCGCCCATGAACGGGACATCCCCCGGGTTCCCGAAGTAGAACGATGTCGTGTCCCCGGTCAGGGGGTCACGCAGGTACCACAGACCCTGGCGTGGGTCGACGACGCCTATACCTGCCGAATCGGGGTGCGTCTGGGTCGGCTCCTTGCATCCGCCGATGGCCCCGAAGACGCCCGCCGCGACGAGATTCGCGAATTCAGGCTTGCCCGCGTCCGAGAGATGGAACCCGCTCGGATTGAAGACCCACGGTCTCGCGTTGGAGTACGAGTTCCAATCGACAACGCTGACCTTGCTGTAGCGGTGGGGCAGGCTGTTGATGAGCTCGTTGGTCGGCGCCTCCCAATCGCGCGGAATCCGGATGTTCACGAACACGACCCGGTCGATCCCACCCGTGCGGGCCATGAGGGCATCCACCTGGGCCAACGTCATCGGTGGGTTCGTGCCGAGGGCGATGATGAGCACGTCGGGAGTCCCACCGGCAAGCATGGTGGTGAGAATCGCATCGGCATGGGAGAACGGTCGTCCGAAATCGGAGCTCACGCGGATTCCCGGCATGACTCGTTCGAGGTCTGCCGTCGCCTGCCAGGTGATCGAGTCGCCGATCATGACGAACGAAGCGGGGCGAGGTTCGGCTGCGATCACATCGACGGCACCGACGGGGAACAGGAGCGACACACCGAGCACGAGAGCGAGGAGCGAGGCGATTCGTGTGGGGATCCGGTTCATGGAATCGTCATCCTACGCGTCCATCTGATAATGGGGCATCGAATGGTTCCGTATTCTTCATCCGCAGAACCGAGGGTACGCGGAGCCAACAGATGACAGAGGACAGCGGACAGCGGACAGGGGACCGAGGTGCTGGCGGAAAGCGGTAAGCGGACAGCGCTCTGGTTCGTTCTGTGGGCTGGGGACCTAC
>CAZDIQ010000300.1:0-1552 GCA_964505525.1 uncultured Acidimicrobiaceae bacterium
AGGACAGATGACAGATGACAGAGGACAGAGGAGGGGGACCAGCATCGCTTTCCGCTTTCCACGAGCAGGACCCGCAGTGCGGTCTGGCTCGACAGTCTCGGACCCGCTAGCGTCGACCAGATGAACCCCTCTCCCTCGGTTCGTCACAGGCGCGTCTTCTTCTATGGCGTGACCGGTTCTGGCAAGTCCACGGCGGCAAGCAAGTACGCCGAAGCGACGGGTCTGCCTCTGTTCCTCGTCGACGACCTGACCTGGCTTCCCGGCTGGGTCGAGGCCCCAGAAGATGAGCAACGAGCGAAGATCACCGAGATCTGCGATGGCGACGAGTGGGTGCTCGATACCGCATACGGCGACTGGATGGAGGTGCCCCTTGCGAGAGCGGAGCTGATCGTCGGCCTCGACTATCCGCGCCTCATTTCGCTTACCCGCCTCATTCGACGAAGTGTGCGCCGTGTGGTGCACCGGATCCCCATTTGCAATGGCAACACCGAGACCTGGCGGAGGCTCTTGTCGAAAGATTCAATCGTGGCGTGGCATTTCAAGTCATTCAAGCGAAAGCAAGATCGGATGCGGTCATGGCATGACGACCCCGACAAACCGGAAGTCATGTTGTTGAAGCACCCCGCCCAGCTTGCGTCGTGGCTCGACAGTCTCGGGACGCACGAAGGGGAATCCGAGGCCGGGGAGGATCACTAGCTCGGGCTATACCTCGATTTCTAGGAACTCCACCACCGCTTCGTTGCCTTCAACCGTGAGCGTCCACTCCGGTCGGATCAGCGTCTCTGGGGACACACGCATCTTGAGCTCTCGCTCGACCTTGCCCTCGACAACGTGTTCCTGCTCTCCGTTCATTTCGTACCCGAGCGAAAGGGAGACCCGCTTCGATGCTTCGTTCCAGTCGAAGGCGCCGGTGAGCGCATACCTGGCCTTCAGGTAGTCAAACGCCCACAAGAGGACGGCGGCTCGCATTTCGGTTCCGAAACCTTGCCCCTGCATGTCGAGTGTGAGCCATGAGCCCGTGCCGACGGTCCGCAACTTGTTGAATTGTCTGGCAGCGACATCCTGGCGACCGATGATCTGGTCGTCGTGGACGATCGCGAAGTTGACCGACCAGGCATCCGGGCTGAGCGAAGCGCGAAGCTCCCAAACGTTCTGCGCCGCCCCGATCCCGAGCTCCTTCGGAGGGCGAGTGCTCCAACCGGTCATGAAAGGGAGCTGGTCGTCGGCGTGGATACCCGCTGCTGCAGCATTGGCCATACCGACGATGTCTTCATCACTGATCGGTCGGAGCTCAAGCCTCGGAGTTCTGAGCCTCAGCCCCGAGAGCGGCCAAACATCAAGATTCGTGAGCATGATGTGACACTACAACGTGGTCAATCCCGTTGACCAACTGCCGTCGTATGCAGTCTTGACGCGGTCGGCGCCAGCACCGGCAAGCAGGTCGCTCCTGACTCCCGACTCCAGCTGAAAGCTGATAGCCAAAAGCCAAAAGCCAAAAGCTCTCTCGTGCCCGGGGTGGGGGTTGAACCCACACATCCTTTCGGATAGCGGA
>CAZDIQ010000301.1:0-1544 GCA_964505525.1 uncultured Acidimicrobiaceae bacterium
ATCGGGCCTTGTCCGCCAGTCCGAATTCAGAAATCCGCTGTTGGGTCCGCGGATGTAGAGGGAGAAGCACGGGTTGATCGATGGCCACGAGGGCATGGATCACGGTTGCGAGCGTTTTGCCGTCATCGACATTCTCCGGCCGATGGAAGGTCGCAAGGACGAACGAGTCGGCCTGGACGTCGTATCTTGCGAGGAGGGCGGTCTGCTGTTCCGCAGACGGCATCAGTCGTTCAACCGCCTCGACGATCGGATTCCCGGTGAGGGCGACTCGGTCACCTTCGATTCCCTCCGCAGCCAGGTTCGTCACGTTCAGTTCGGTCGCAGCCAGGCACAGATCGCTGAGATGATCGGCGAGAACCCGGTTGTGCTCCTCGGGCATCCGTCTGTCGAACGAGCGGAGTCCCGCTTCGACATGCACAAGCGGAATCTCGCGGGCATTGGCCGCGATCGCCCCCGCAGCAACGGCGTTCGTGTCACCCTGGACGACGACGGCTGCAGGCTGGAGCTCGGCGAAGAGGGCGTCGAGAGCCGCTGTCCCGTTGCCGATCTGGGCACCTCTCGTCTGCCCGCCCACGCCGATGTGTGTATCGGGGATGCGCATCGAGAACTCGCTGAAGAAGTTCGACGACAACGCGGGGTCGTAGTGCTGACCCGTGTGCACGACGTGGGCGTCATCACCCAGAAGCTCAGTGATACGTGCAAGTTTGATGATTTCGGGTCTCGTCCCGAGGACAATCGCGATCGGTCGACTGTGTGGTTTCGCTGACATGTGGTTGACCGATGATCGATGGCTAAGGTGCGCGACATGATACGGGTACTCCTCTGGTTCGTTCAGCTTGTAGTCGTGGTGCCCGCCGTCTACTCGTCGGTCATCTCGCTGTGGGGTCTCAGGTCGCAACGCACCCCGCCAAGCACTGTCGCCGGGGTGCGCGTGAGGGTCGTCGTTGCCGCACACGACGAGGAGGTGGTGATCGGATCGATTGCCGCGGATCTCACCGCTCAGGACTACCCGTCCGAACTCATAGACGCATGGGTGATTGCAGACCGGTGCACCGACCGGACCGCCGAGATCGCCGGGCGTCTGGTCAACGTCGCCGAGCGCACGACCGGCTCGGGAGGCAAGGGGGCGGCCATTGCGTGGTTCCTCGAACAGCAGCCCCTCGCCGAGGAAGAAGTACTGCTCGTGATCGATGCCGACAATCGGATCAACCCGGATTTTGTCGGTCGGATCGCAAGCGCGGTGGCAGACGGTCACCCCGTCGTGCAGGCGTATCTCGATGTCGGCAACCCGGACGGTTCTGCTCTCGCGACGGCGAATGCCCTCACATACTGGGCGTCGAACCGCATGGTGCAGCTGGCCCGCACGAATCTCGGCTGGTCGTGTGACCTTGGGGGTACGGGAATGGCGTTCACCGGCGAAGCCCTTGCAGCAGCCGGCGGATTCACCGACGACCTCGCCGATGACCTGTCGCTGAACGTGCGACTCAATCTCGCCGGCTACAGGGCACATTGGCTCCACGACGTCAGGATCCGAGACGAGAAAC
>CAZDIQ010000302.1:0-1531 GCA_964505525.1 uncultured Acidimicrobiaceae bacterium
GATTCGGAAAGCTGAAGGCTGAGAGCTGAACGCTGCTCACAGACTCATGATCCTGAAATACGGTCCTACGAGTTGGAAGCCGATGGCTATGCCTGCCCAGGCGAACAGGATGAACAGCATCAAACCGGCACCGGCAATCGACACGTTCTTCATGAAGTTCGTCATCTCGATCTGGGCCATCATCCCCTCGTCGGTCCAGAAGTGATGCACGAACACGGCCGAGGCGAGACACCACAGTGTCGCCATGAGGAAACCGACATCGGTCCAGATCCCGAAGACGATCATGACACCGGCGGCAAGGATCCAAAGACCTGACAGTGACACCTTCATGGGTGCGTTGGTGTTGCCTCGGGCCTCGGCGTATTGCGCCGTTGTATTGAGACCCTTGAAATGGGCTCCGATGGCGGAGCCGATGAAGACTGCGGCAAACATGATCCTGCCGACGAGGATGACGAACTCCATGGGTGCCTCCCGGTAGACCGTGCCGGCACGATACACAAGCACTTCGAACCACCTCTGGTTTCGTCCAGCTAACGACCTTTAGGAATTTCTTGAATCAGGCTCAAGAAATCGATCGCCATAGGTCGATAGAACTAGAAACCACCCGATCGAGGATGCCACCGCATGAACGACAAGATCGAAGACTTCGTGGCCAACGACTACTCCAAGGTGGTCGCCGCGGTCGGAATCGTGACCGATGAGCCTGCACTCGCAGACGAGGGCGTTCGGACCGCTCTCGTCAAGGTCGCTTCCAATTCCAAGCAGTACAACGCGATGGCCGCACGAGTCGCGATCGTCGCGACCGGTGAGGTTCGCCTGATCGCCCGTCGCCGTGCGAACGAGAAGTTGGCCGGGATCGCCTCGAGCGCACCGCCGGACATGCCCCCAGCACTCGAGCAAACCGCTCCGATCGTCGATGCCGTCCGCCAGCTTTCCCAGCGCCAACGCGAGATCGCTCTCCTCCACTTCTATCTCGGCACGTCGATCCCCGACATCGTCGACGTGGCGTACCTCAACGAATCGACCGTACAGGCCCACATCGACCAGGCGCGACGATCGATCGCTGAGTACCTCGTCAACGCGCCACAGATCAAAGCGACGAAACCCGCTGCACCCGCGCTCGACGATGAACCCACCGATCTGGTCGAGGAAGTCGAGGAAGTCCAAGAAGTCGATGAACCAGTGGAAGACCTCGGCGCCATTGTCGAGAGCTCGACGGAGCCAGAGATTCCGGAGGACGGCGAATGAGCTTCGACACACGTCTTTCGGAGATCATGCAGGAGGACATCGCCACGAATCCACCTCCCGAAGGACTTGTCGAATCCCTGCTCTCGGTAGCGGTGGTAGGGGCGGCACCAGTGGCGAAGAAGAAGGCACGGGCACCGCGCGAATCGACGATTCAGTGGAGCCGCAAGCTTGCCGCCGTCGCCATCGTGGTGTTGGTTCTCGCGGTCGGGGGTGGTGCTACTGCCATCATGGCGACCGGCGGCGGGGACACCGGTCCCATCGATCTGGCTCTCTCTGACACGAC
>CAZDIQ010000303.1:0-1529 GCA_964505525.1 uncultured Acidimicrobiaceae bacterium
GCACGGTTTCGTGCGGCATTCGGTGACCACTACAAGCCGATTCGCGCGTTCGTGCTTCGTCGGACTCTGAGCCACGAAGACGCCGACGATCAGACGGCTGCGACCTTCGCCACTGCTTGGAGGCGTGTGGCTCAGCTTCCCGACAACGCCGATGATCAGAGGGTGTGGCTCTTCTCGATCGCTCGCAAGACGCTGTTGAACCACTACCGGAGCCAGAGACGACAGCGCACGCTCGTCAACCGACTCGCCGGTTTGTCAGAGGCTGTCGAGCCACCCGTGGATGGCGACGTTCTCCAACAGGCAGACGTGACCGAGGCATTGACAGCACTGGGTCGCCTGAGCGAGCGGGACCAGGAGTTGATCCTGCTGTCCGTATGGGACGACCTCACGCTCCACGAGATCAGCTCGATGCTTGAGACACCGAGACCCGTGCTGTCTGTGCGGCTCCACCGTGCGAAGCGACGGCTCCGCTCCGAGTTTGATCGCCTGAAAGAACACGACCGAGCCGGACATCACCTTCGCAGAAGGGCAGCCGGCGAGCCGGCGGAACAGGAGTCGACATGAGCCATCAGACGCAGAAGCGAGATGTTCTCAACCTGATCCGTGCAGCGAACCCGGTGGCTGATCCGGATCAGATGCCCGATGCACCCGAACCCCTTGTGGAGGAGATCATCGGCATGACAACACCAACCAACCAACCAAGATCACGGAGGCGGCGCGGTTCCCGCCTTGTGCTGGTCGCTGCGACGTTCGTATTCGCCGTAGCGGGCATAGCAGCCGCTGCAACGTGGATCCATCAGCCAGGCGACACGACCGACATCGCCTGCAACGGCGAATTGATCATCCCAGCACGATCGGGCGACCCGGTCGCCGACTGCGCCGCCGAGCTCGACCGCCTCGGCATCGGGCATGGAGAGCTCGAGGCGTTCGCGAATCCGGCGGGCGGTGTCACCGTCCGTGAAACCGGCAGCGAACCGGACGGCCACACACCGCTCGGAGAAGGATTCACCCAGGATGTTGCACTCATCAAGCTCGGCGAGAGACTCGCAGATCAGGTTGACGGCGTTGCATCGAGGTGCATGACCTCGGGCGAGGCAAAGGCATTCGCAGAGCAACAGATGGTCGACCTCGGCCTCGACCTGCCCGTGACCGTGCGTGCACAGGAACTGGACGGATCGGCCTGCGCAATTGCGTTCGTGACCGACGACCGCGAAGTCATCGTCGCCATGGATGTGATCGGCAAGGCGCAAGTCGAGACCGAGACGCCTTGGGATCCCTTCATCGCACAGATGTCGGCTGAACTCGACAGCTCGTGTCTCACGCTCGACCTCGCGGTGCCTTTGGCCGACCAGATCGCCATCGATACCGGCATCGGGTACATGTCCCAGGTGGACGCGATCGAGGACTCCTCACTCGAGTGCACCGAACTGAGCGTCGATGTCGGAGGAGCCGTGTTCATCGTCCTCCGCGGTCCTGTCGATCAGAGTGTGCCAGCAAGCCAGCTACCCACCGACCAGTAACTCCGAAAC
>CAZDIQ010000304.1:0-1514 GCA_964505525.1 uncultured Acidimicrobiaceae bacterium
CCCATCACCGGGAGTTCGACCGCAACGGGAGTGTCTCCCACATCCGCGACGATCGCCTCGATTGCCGACTTGATCGCGGGATGCGTGACGGATTCGAGGAATGCCAGTTCGGTTTCGCTCGTGAAGACGATCGATGCGATGGCACGGCGCGACAGTCCACCGTCGGCGGTCACAACCCATGGCCATCGGTCTGCCACTGCCTTGACGACCCCGGCGTCGAGAGCAAGGACATCGTGGCCGATTCGGTCGGCTTCTATGACAAAGAAGCCCATATCCGACAGCAGATCGAGCACGCTCGACTTCCCGGCCCCGATTCCCCCACCGATGACTATCCGAGCGCCCAACGTGCCACGACCTCCCATTGATTGGACTGTACCCTGCCGGTGTGACAGGAACAGACGACCCCGCACGACGCACCACCGTGTCTCGTTGGACAGCGCGGGGCGATGCCGTAACCGCCAAGCAGACATGGACGCAACGTCTGACGATTGCGTCCTACGCACTGCACATTTTTGCCCTTGTGACGGCGATCGTGACCTCGGCAATTCCCGGAGGGTTCGACGTAGGCTCGGTTGTAGCCGCGGTGATTGCGACAATCGGGGCATCGGTTTCGTTCCTCGCACGAATCCCATTCCCCGACAAGTCGACACGAGAGGTCGTCGTGCTTGCGGTCTCGATCGTGTGCTTCAGCGTCGCTTGTGGCTTGACCGGGGGCTTCGACAGCACATACACGCTGATGCCCATTGCCACGATCTTCCTTGCGTCCGTCGGAGGCGGCATGACGGCTGCGTTGCCTACAGCGGCCCTGGCCGTATTGGGTGTCGGAGCCGCGGCGCTGACAGAGGGGACCGTGGAACTTGTCGGGGCCGTCATCCGGATCCCTGCGTTCTACTTCCTGACCGCAGTCGCATTCAGTGAGGTTCGGCGAGCCGTCTTTGACCAGGGAGAGATCACCGCCGATGCGCTGCTTGCGGCGGGTGCCTCGAACTCGCGACTCCAGAATCTCCAGGAGACGCACGACCTGTTGGAAGTGCTCGTTAGGGTGGCGACGTCACCCGACATCAACGCCGTGGCCACCGCACAGGACGCCATCCGCGACGTCGCTGTGATCTTCCCATCGGATGCGTCGAGGATCGTTGCGCGCAGCGGCACCGTGCTCGCCCAGCGAGGGGATCCGCCTGCACGGGATGCGAACGCCGCTGTGAGTATCTCGTCGGGGATGGACGTTCCAGCCGCAACGCTGTTCTTTTGGACAGACGGGGACTCCGCAAGCGATGAACAGCTCGACATGATGCACGCCGCCCTCGAACCTGTCGGCCTTGCCATCGAGAATGACCAGATGGTGCTCCAGGTCGCCGGATTAGCCGTCCAGCGCGAACGAGTTCGCTTGGCGCGGGAACTCCACGATGACATCGCACCGAACATCGCAAGCGTCGGGCTGACACTGGACATGCTGATAGCGAGCAACCAGCTCGATTCCGAACAGGAACGGAACCTTGGCGCCACCCGTGAGA
>CAZDIQ010000305.1:0-1512 GCA_964505525.1 uncultured Acidimicrobiaceae bacterium
CGAACCCTTCACGGCGCAGACGTCCGAGCAGATGGTCGTAGTTGTACCGCCTACGAGAGTTGTTGTCGAGCACCCCGACGTAGGCCAGCGGTGGCGTGATTCCTCGGATGTCAGCCTCCTCGAGGAGCATCGATAGCTTCCAGAAGTCTCTGCAGACCTCGGTGTGGTCGAGCCCGCCAGACGCCGTTGATGCCACTTTCAGTTCGGCAATGATGGCGAGGTCAGCAAGGGTGCCGGCGCCACCCTCGTCTGCATCCGGTCGAGAGGCGTAGTGGGGAATATGGATTCCAGGTCGGTACGTGACGACGGCGTCGATACGCACCTCCCCATCAGACCGACCCAGCTTCTGGAACCGGGGGCGGTAGGTGCTGGTGAATGTTCGGAAGTTGAAGATTGGCTCTCTGGCCACACGGTCGATTCCGAACTGTGTGATGAGGTAGTGCGCGAACCAAACCTGAAAGGTCGCCTCGGGGGCGGTGGCGTCCGAGCAGGTCTGGGCAAAGACATCCCACGCAGCACAGAATTTCCTGTGGAAGTCCTCGAAGTGGTGAGGTGATTCATGCACGTTCGATGCGTTCGTAAATCCCGCGGGACACCCGTCTCAGGTCGTCGCTGTGGTTCAAGTGGTGTGCAGGAGCATCTGCGCACATGACGGACGTGACATGCGTGCGCAACGTGGATTCGCGATAGGCATCGGAGAGGCGCAATGCATTCTTGACGATTCGGTCGAGTCCGAACTGCGTTTCGCCGGTCTTGAGCTCGAGGTCCACCATTGACTCCAGAATGAGGTCCCTGCAAGGTGATCGACCGTAGTAGCCCGTGCGTGCTTCGGCTGGCGATCGTCGGGCGGATCGCGGGTGATCGCTTGGATTCGCGAGACCAGCGAGTGCATCCGCGAGTACACCCGCGGCGACATGAATCCAATCGATCTGATCGGCAGTGAGCGGAACCGCATCCGTCGTCAATCGGGGGGACGGATTGTGTTGGGTGTTCCATGGCGGTTCGTATCGGCTGATCAGGATCGATTCGAGGGATGGAGGAACGGCTCGACCCGATGTTCGAAGCCACGCCACACCAGCGATAGCGCCTTCGGCCGCGCGATCCCTCATTTTCTGGCGGCCAGCGAGGCCCCGATATCTGTAGAGAACCTTCTCGAGATCGTGTGCCATCCCTATGTACATGATTCGGTCGTCGGAGTCGAGGAAGAGGTACACGCCTGGGCTCGATGGTGGACGCGGCGCAATCACCATTTGCGAATTGACTTGTCCACGTTCCATCGTTCGTGACACTACCGAACGATACGGTTCGGGGAGTTGCTTGAGCAGAGGATCCAAGGTTGCTGGCTATTCAATCACCCGCTAGCCAAAGGCAACGATGAGAGCGACGAGAAGTGTGGTTCTCACGTCGTCAGTGTGTATGCCGGGTCCTCGGCGGTCGCGGGTTGAAGTAGCGGTACTGGGGAGCGGTCCCGATTGCGGGCTTCCTCCGTCGTGAGGTCGATCAGGAAGCTCG